>NZ_LFKW01000110.1:3911-14797 GCF_001040865.1 Cellulomonas sp. A375-1
CGACTGGGGCACGTACGTGTTCAACTACGGCCGCAACGAGGTGCGCAACTTCCTCGTCGCCAACGCCGTCTTCTGGCTCACGGAGTTCCACGTCGACGCGCTGCGCGTGGACGCGGTCGCCTCGATGCTCTACCTCGACTACTCGCGCCAGCCCGGGCAGTGGCGCCCCAACAAGCACGGCGGGCGCGAGAACCTCGACGCGATCGCCTTCCTGCAGGAGACCAACGCGACCGCGTACCGCCGGGCGCCCGGCACGATGATGATCGCCGAGGAGTCCACCGCCTGGCCCGGCGTCACGGCGCCCACCGACCACAACGGCCTCGGCTTCGGCCTGAAGTGGAACATGGGCTGGATGAACGACACGCTCCGGTACCTCAAGGAGGAGCCGATCCACCGCCGGTACCACCACGGCGAGATCACGTTCTCGATGGTCTACGCGTTCTCCGAGCAGTACCTCCTGCCGATCTCGCACGACGAGGTCGTGCACGGCAAGGGCTCGGTGTACGCCCGGATGCCGGGCGACCACTGGCAGAAGTCCGCGGGCGTGCGCGCGCTGTACGCCTACCAGTGGACCCACCCGGGCAAGAAGCTGCTGTTCATGGGCCAGGAGTTCGCGCAGCCCGACGAGTGGAGCGAGTCCCGCTCGCTCGACTGGTGGGCCCTGGACGACCCGCTGCGCGCCGGCGTGCACCGCATGCTGCGCGACCTCAACGCGCTCTACCAGCGCACCCCGGCGCTGTGGCAGCTCGACCACACGCCCGACGGCTTCGAGTGGATCGACTCCGACGACGCGGACCACAACGTGCTCGCCTACCTGCGCAAGGGCACGGCGACGCCGCCGCTCGTGGTGCTGGTCAACTTCGCCGGCACGCCGCACGAGAGCTACCGGCTCGCGCTGCCCGCCGGCGGCCGGTGGACCGAGGTCTTCAACACCGACGCGCACGAGTACGGCGGCTCGGGCGTCGGCAACCTCGGCGTCGTCGAGGCGCAGCCGGACCCGCACCACGGCCGGCCGTACTCCGCGCTCGTGCGCGTCCCCCCGCTGGGCGCGATCTTCCTGCAGCAGGAGGTCTGACCGACGCACCACGAGGGCGGTGACCGCAGCCGTCGGTCACCGCCCTCGCGTCGTCCTGGGCTCAGCGGACGCGCAACGTGAGCGGCGCCGCCTTCCCCGCGAGCACGCTCGCGCTGCCCAGGTAGCTGACGCGGACGGTGTACGTGCCCGCCGTCCGCGGCGGCAGCTCGACGGTCGCCCGGCCCTGGTCGGCCGCACGGAGGGCCACGACGTGGCTCGTCGCGCCGATCCGCACGGTCACCCGGCCGGTGGGCGCGGCCACCCCCGGCGCCGAGACCCGGACCGTGACCTTCGCCCGCTGCGACGCCGAGACCGACGCGCGCTCGAGCGTCGCCGTCACGCGCGGCACGGCCTTCGCGACGCGCAGCGTCCCGACCACCGCGGACGCCGCGGTGAGCGACGCGTCGCCCGAGTACGTGACCGTGACCGTGCGCTCCGCGCGCGACGTCATCCGCGGCAGGGTCACGGTGACCTTGCCCTTGGCCGACGAGCGCAGCGTCGCGACCTGCGCGTACCGCCCGGCCCGTACGGTGACCGTGCCGGTCGGGATCAGGCCGGCGGGAGCCGTCACGACGACGTCCACCTTGGCCCGTTCGGTCGGCGTGATCGTCGACCTCTGCAGCCGGCCGGTGACGGTCGCCACGGCCCTCGCGACCCTGACCGTCGCGCGCGCGGTCGCCGGGGCGACCTTCCAGTCGCCGCCGTACGCGACCGTGACCGCGTGCGTGCCGGGCGCCAGCACCGGGAGGGGCACGACGACCGTGCCCTCGTCGGCGTAGCGGAGCTCGGCGTCGACCGTGGTCCCGCCCACCGTCACGGCCACGTCCCCGGTGGGTCGCTCCGTCGAGCCCGCGGCGACCGTGACCGTGACCTGCGCGGCCTGCCCGTGCGCGACGCGCGGCGACGACGCGGTCACCCGCGGCGTCGCCTCGCGTGCGACGACGACGCCCGCGGTCGCCGCGAGGACGAGCGCCGTGGCCGCGTCGACCTGGTCCTGCGCCACGAGGTCGCCGCCGGCGAGCACGATCCGGCCGATCTCGACGGCACGCGCGAGCGCCGCCGACGACTGCGCGGTGAAGCGGTGCGGCGAGACCTCGTCCGCGGCCGCGATCGCCCCGGTCAGCTCGGACGTGTCGGGGGCGTCGACCGTCCTCACGAGCGAGAACGCGTCGAGCCACGCCCACGCACCCGCGGTCAGGTCGAACTGCGCGCCGACCGTGACCGTCCCCGACTCACCGACGACGACCGGCAAGGTCGGTCGGCTCCAGACCTTCCAGCCGTCGAGGCTGAACGGCGCCGTGCTCGTCGCACCGTCGACGGTCGCGAACAGCTCGACCGTGTCGCCCGCGGCCTCTCCGTCCCCGGCCGCGGCGGCGGACAGCGTGTACGCGCCCGGCTCCAAGCCAGTGATCGTCTGACGCACCGAGCCGCTGCGGTCCTCGGCGACGTACAGGTTCACGGCGTAGCTGCCCTCGAAGGCGTCTCCCGGCTTCCACTCCGCCGCGGTCCCGTCGAACGCCCAGGCCGGCCAGCCCCACGTCTCGAAGCCGGGCTCCTGCACGTGGTTCACGCCCGCGCCGACCGCGCGGACGGTCACGACCGCGCGCGCCGCGTCGCCGTCGCTCGTCGTGCCCGAGACGGTGTACGTGCCCGGGCCGGAGATCCACTCGACCGAGTCGCTCCAGGTGACCGGGACGTCGGCCGTGGTCGCGTCGTTGTAGGTCACGCCCACCGTGGCGGGCAGGGTGATCGCCGCACCGTCGTCGACCGCGACCGTCGCGGGCGCCACCTCGTACGTGGCCCTCGGGGCGTCCGCACCGGTCACGACGGCCCCGAACACGCCGAGCGAGGCGCGGGGCTCGCCCTCGACGTCGAACAGCGCCTGGTTGTCCCACGACGAGCCGCCGTACCAGGTCGCAGCGTCGTCCTCGTACTCGCCCGCGGCGCTCGACGCCCAGCCGGAGCCGTCCCGCTCCCAGAGCGTCGCGTTGTCCTGCGTGGGCGACCCGACCGGCAGCCACGCGGGCTCCCAGTAGTAGACGCCGATGCCCGCGTCACCGACCTCGTGCACGGCCTCGACGACATCGCGGAACGCGTTCGCCTGGCCCTGCACGCTGATCGGGTAGGGCAGGTTCGCGTCGTTCTGGCCGGCGCGCACGGTGTTCGGGTGCCCGTCGCCGTCCTCGAGCGTGGCGGCCCACGACGTCTCGGCGACCATGACCTTCTTGTCGTACGTGGTCGCGACCTGGCTGAGCACGCTCGTGAGGTTGTCGAGCGAGCCGTGCCAGAACGGGTAGTACGACGAGGCGAACACGTCGTAGTCGACGTCGTGCTCGGCGAGCTCGCTCGCGATCCAGCTGTACGAGCCGCTGCTCTCGGGGTTCGTGAAGTGCAGCGCGACGAGCGCGTCGGGGAGCACGGCGCGCACCGCGGCGCTCCCGGCGGAGTAGATCTTCGCGACCTCGCCCCAGTCCCAGCCGTTGTCCGCGACCCAGACGCCCGCGACGCCGTTGTTCGTCTCGTTGCCGACCTGGACCATCGTGACGTCGACGCCCGCGTCCTCGAACTGCTGCAGGCTCGTCGTCGTGAACGCCTCGACGGCGTCGGCCGTCTGGTCCACCGTGAGGCCCGCCCACGCCTTGGGCGCCGACTGCTTGGCGGGGTCCGCCCAGAAGTCGGAGTAGTGGAAGTCGACCAGGACGCCGAGCCCGGCGGCGGTCGCCCGCCGGCCGATCTCCACCGCGCGGTCGACGTCGACCGTGCCACCGCCGTAGCCCGCGCCGTGCGCGTCGTACGGGTCGTTCCAGACGCGCACCCGCACGTCGGTCACGCCCGAGGCGGCGAGCGTCGCGAACAGGTCGGCGGGCCGCCCGGCGGCGTCGCGGAACACGACCCCGCTCTCTTCGAGCGCGACGACCGACGAGACGTCGACCCCGCGGACGAAGTCGGCGGGCAGGCCCTCGACCGGCTCGACGACGATGCCGGCGGGAGCATCAGGCGCCGGTCCGTCGGCCGCCGAGGCGGCCAGCGGCGGGGTGAGGACCAGGAGCGAACCGGCGGCGGCGGACGCGGCGAACGCGGCGAGCCGGCGGGGACGTGCGGACGACGATGACAGCACGGGACTTCCCTTCGTCGAGCGAGAGGGGTCGGACGAGCAGCGACGAGCCGTCCCGGACGACGGGTCGTCGAACCACAGCGGGCGCAGTCGAGCGGACTCAGCCCTTCACGGATCCGGCGGTCAGACCGCCGACGATGTACTTCTGCAGCACCAGGAAGAGCACGAGCACGGGCAGCGCGGCGATCACGGCGCCCGCCGCGAACAGGCCCCAGTTGGCGTTGAGCTGGTCGGAGACCCACGCGTACATGCCGACCGCGAGCGTCCAGTTGCTCTCGGACGTCAGGATCACGCGCGCGAGGATGAACTCGCCGAACGTCGCGATGAAGGACAGGAGCCCGACGACCGCGAGGATCGGGGTCACGAGGCGCAGGATGATCGTCCAGTAGATCTGCGCGTGCGAGGCCCCGTCGATCTTCGCGGCCTCGTCGAGCTCGCGCGGGACGCTGTTGAAGAACCCGTACATGAGCAACGTGTTGGACCCGAGCGCACCGCCCAGGTACACGCAGATCAGCGCGAGCTTGCTGTTCAGCCCGAGCGACGGGATCACCGCGCCGAGCGAGAGCAGCAGCAGGAAGATCGCGACGAACGCGAGCATCTGCGGGAACAT
Organism: Cellulomonas sp. A375-1; assembly: GCF_001040865.1. NCBI lineage: Bacteria > Bacillati > Actinomycetota > Actinomycetes > Micrococcales > Cellulomonadaceae > Cellulomonas > Cellulomonas sp. A375-1. Next base: position 8,712 of record NZ_LFKW01000110.1, read on the forward strand.
CTGGATGATCAGGAGCGTCGTCAGCCCGCCGCGGCGCCCCTGGAACCGGAACCGGGAGAAGGCGTACGCCGCCGCGGCGCCCATGAGCACCGAGCCGACCGCGGTGACCACCGCGACCTGCAGGCTGTTGCCCGCCCACTCCCAGAACCGCGTCGAGTCGAGCGCCTGGTAGTTGGCGGACGTGACCGAGCGGAACAGCTGCGTCGAGCCGGTGAGCGTGCCGCTGCTCGCGAGCGACGCCGAGAGCACGTAGACGAGCGGGAACGCGGCGTAGACGATCACCACGACCGCGAGCAGGTACTTCCAGCTCACCTCGGCGAACCAGCGCCTGCGGCGGCCGCGCGCACGCAGAGCGGCCTGGGTCGCCATCACGCCGTCCTGGACGTGGGTCGCGCTCATCAGTTGACCTCCTCGAGCTGGCGAGTACGGCGGAACATGAGCGCCGAGATCACCCCGATGATCACGAAGATGATGATCGACAGCGCGCTGGCCAGGCCGTAGTCGGCCCGACCGCCGGCGACGCCGGAGATCTGGTACACCATCGAGATCAGGATGTCGGTGTGACCGAGCGTCGCCGAGGTGTCGGTGAACCGCGGCCCGCCGCCCGTGAGCATGTAGATCAGGGTGAAGTTGTTGAAGTTGAACGCGAACGACGCGATCAGCAGCGGCGCGGTCGAGACGAGCAGCAACGGCATCGTGATCGACTGGAACGTGCGCCACCGGCCGGCGCCGTCGATCCGGGCGGCCTCCTGCACGTCCCCGGGCAGCGACTGCAGCGCACCCGTGCAGACCAGGAACCAGTACGGGTAGCTCAGCCAGAGGTTCACCAGGATCACCGAGACCTTGGCGAGCGTCGGGTCGTCGAGCCACTCGATGCGCGCACCGAAGAAGAACAGCTGGTTGACGATCCCGTAGTCGGGGTTGGCGTTGAGCATGCCGCGCCACAGGAGCGCGGACAGGAAGGCGGGGAACGCGTACGGCAGGATGAACAGCGTCCGCAGCACGCGGCGACCGCGCACCCGCGGGTCGTTGTAGACCAGCGCGAGCACGAGGCCGAAGAAGAAGCTGACGACCACGCTCGCGAAGGCGAACACGAACGTCCAGAGCGCGATCTTCAGCAGCGGGCCGGCGTAGGTGTCGTCGGTGAACGCCTTCGTGAAGTTCTCGAACCCGACGAACACGCGCCAGCCGACCGGCAGCGCCGTGCCGTCCTCGGCGACGAACTGCCCGTCGTCGGTCGCTCGGTAGACCACGCCCGTCTCGGCGTCGGTCAGCGTGTCGGCGGCCTCGTCGTACACCAGGACCGAGCGGTAGACGGACCCGATCGTGGCGTCGCCGGTGCGGATCGAGCCGTCCTCGGCGGTGTCGGAGATCGGGACGCGCAGCGCGAGCACCTCGTCCGCGAGCGCAGGGTCGCTCAGCACCTGGTTCTTCGGCACCACCTGCCACCCGGGGACCGCGGTCACGACGCCGTCGGCGACGGTCGCGTCGGGTGCCGCGGCGAGCGGCTGGTCGGCGGTGCCCACGGCGGCTGCACCGTCCTGGACGATCGCGAAGCCGAGCTCGCCGTCCTGCTCGACGATCGTGAGCGGGTAGGTCGGCGAGTCGGGGACCTTCTTCTCGTTCTGGCTCAGCAGCGCGTCGACGGCCTGCGCCTGGGTCACGTTGTGCCCCGTGCCGTAGTTGGTCAGCGCGACGTAGCCCGTGTAGCCGATCGTGAACAGCTGGAACGCGGCCAGGAACGCCAGCCCGGGGAACAGGTACTTGAGCGGGACGGGCCGCCGGCTGAAGTAGACCCAGTCCGCCACGACGAGCAGACCCACCATGACGCCGAGCAGCACCCAGGCGCCGTTGACGTAGGCCGACCAGCCGGCCGCGACGCCGAGCGCGTTCACCAGCGCCATGAGCGCGAGCTTCGCGAGGAAGCCGAAGCCGAGTCCGTCCCACGCACGCGCATGGGACTGCCTGCTGCGCCGCGTCGGCGGCGGTTCGTCGCCGACGACGGCGGCGGTGAGCGACTGCTCGGTGGTCATGTCTCCTCCGGAGGCCTGTGGTACGCGGAGCGGGAAGGGTCGGCGGCGAGGGCTACGCCAGCGGCCTCGCCGCCGACCCGGTCCGTCAGCCGATCGCGGCCTCGAGATCGGTGAGCATCTTCGTCCACGCGGCCTCGGGCGTCGCGGCACCCGAGATGATCGAGGACTCCGCGGCGTTCCAGTGCTCCCACACATCGCCCATCTCCGGGATGGACGGCATGGGCGCACCGTTCTTCGACGCGGCGAGGTAGCCCGCCACGATCGGGTCGGACGCGACCTGGTCGGCCACGACCGTCATCGCGGGCAGGCGCGGGTCGGCGTCGTACAGCGCCTTGATGACGTCGGCGGTCGCCACGTAGTTCACGAGGAAGTCGTTCGCGACGAGCTTGTTCTCGCTCTGCGCCGACAGGTAGAAGCCCTGGACGCCGACGAACGGCGCTGCCGTCTCGCCACCGGCCGACGGGATCGGGTCGACCGCGACGTCGATGCCCGCGTCCTTGAACGTCTGGATCGCCCACGGACCGGCGATCGTGTACGGCGCGTTGCCGTCGGCGAACTCCTGGTTGGCGACGTCGTAGGTCCAGTCGGTGGAGAAGTGGCCGGAGCCCTTCATGCCGTTCTCGCCGAGGAACGTCGCGAACGCCAGGCCGGCGTCGCCGCCCATCCCGATCTCGTTCGTGTACGAGCCGTCGGCGTTCTGGACGAACACCGGTGCACCGAACGACGTCTGCAGCCCGTAGTACGTGTAGGCGTCACCCGTCGTGCCGTTGGTGTTGATGACGAACGGGTACTTGGTCTTCGCCTCGGTCCCCTTGGCGATCAGCTCGTCCCAGGTGGCCGGCGTCGAGTCGGCGAGCGCGGTGTTCCGCACGATCGCGACCGTCTCGAGCGCGTACGGCAGGCCGTATATCTGCCCGTCGTACGTGAACGCCTGCGTCGCGACGGACTCGAACTCCGAGACCTTGTCGCCGAGGTCGACGGGCTCGGCCACGCCGTTGACGATGAACGAGCCGAGCCAGTCGTGCGCACCGATCGTGATGTCCGGGCCCTCGCCGGTGGGGACCTGGGCGAGGAAGTCGGCGCGGATGTCCTCGAAGTTCTTCTGCACGAGCTCGACCGTCACGCCGGGGTTCGTCTTGTTGTAGATGTCCACCGCGGCCTGGACCGCGGGCTTGCGGTTCTCGTCGACCCAGATGGTCAGCGCGCCGGTGGCGCCGCCGGCCGGCTCGGTCGTCTCGGCAGCCGCGGGGCTCGTCGTCTCCGCCGCCGGGGTCTCGTTGCCGCTGCACGCGGCGAGGAACGTCAGGGCGGCGGCGACGGCCGCCGTGCGGATCAGGGTCTTGCGCATGGGAGTCCTTCCGGTAGGTGCCGTCGCGCGCGCGCCCTGGGGCGTCGCGGCGCTGCGACGTGGTGAACCGAACTGCAACGGGCGGCGCCTCAGGCGGGCGCCCGGGGCTCTACGGTCGGCCATCACCTCCGTGGTGCCGGGCGGTGCGGAGCACCGCCACCGAACCTGCGGAGATGCTCATGGCCCCGGCCACCGGCGCGTCGCGCAGGAGCTCGTGGCCGTCGCCGAGGTCGACCTTGACGTCCTCGGCGGTGTGGTTGATCGCGACGACGAAGTCGGCGTCCGCGCCGTGGCGCGTGACGACCTCCACGTCGAGCGGCAACCCGCGGGGAGTGATCCCGGCGTCGGTGTACGCCGCGGCCATCACGGGCGCGAGGTCGTCGATGTCGAGCCTCGTCGAGACGTACCAGCCGGAACCCGCGCCGTGCGTGTGGCGCGTGATCGCCGGCCTCCCGGCCGCCGGCCCGTCGACGTACGTCCCGACGACCTGCGCGTCGTGCACGACGAGGTCGTCCTGCCAGACGTCGGCCGTCAGGAGCGCCGCCGGTTCGCCGTCCGGGTGCCAGGACACCTGCGTGCTCTGGCCCGCCCGCAACGGCAGGAACTCCTCCACCGTCACGCCGAGCGCGTCGCGCAGCGGCGAGAGGAAGCCGCCGGGGTGCACCGCGTCGTGCTCGTCGACCACCGCCGAGAAGTACGAGACGACGAGCGTCCCGCCCGCCTCGACGTAGCGCGTGAGGTTCTCGGCGTCCTGCGCGCGCAGCAGGTACGAGGCGGGCGCGACGACGAGGCGGTACCGGCTCAGGTCCTGCGACGGCTGCGCGAAGTCCACCGTGAGGCCGTCGCGCCACAGGCGCTCGTAGTACGCCCGGACGCGCTCCTTGTGCTGCGCGTCGACCGAGGGCCGCCACTCGAGGTCCTGCGCCCAGAACGACTCGGCGTCCCACAGGATCGCCACGTCGGCCTCGACGCGAGATTCGCGCATCGGCGCCAACGCCGCGAGGTCCTGCCCGAGCTGCACCACCTCGCGCCAGACGCGCGACGACGTGCCCGCGTGGGGAAGCATCGCCGAGTGGAACTTCTCCGCCCCCGAGCGCGACGCGCGCCACTGGAAGAACATGATCCCGTCGGCGCCCCTCGCCACGTGCGACAGCGAGTTGCGGCCCATCTCCCCGGGGCGCTTGGCGACGTTGCGCGCCTGCCAGTTCACCGCCGACGTGGAGTGCTCGAGCAGGATCCACGGCGCACCGCCGGCGACGGATCGCGTGAGGTCCGCGGCGAGCGCGAGACCCACGTGGTTCCGCTCGTCGGCCGCGGTGAGGTAATGGTCGTTCGAGACGATGTCGACCTCGCGCGCCCAGGCGAACAGATCCGTTCCCGGGCACTCGTTGGCCATGAAGTTCGTCGTGATCGGCTGCTCGGCGTGGGCGCGGATCGCGTCGCGCTCGGCGACGAAGCACGCGCGCAGCTGGTGGTCGGTGAACCGCGCGAAGTCGAGCTTCTGCGCGGGGTTCGCGACGGTCGGCGTGGCGTGCGGCGCGCCGATGTGGTCCCACTGCGTGTACCACTGACCCCAGAACGCGGTGCCCCACGCCGCGTTGAGCGCCTCGAGCGAGCCGTGTCGCTCCTGGAGCCACACCCGGAACGCCGCGACGGCCGTCTCCGAGTAGTCCTCGCCCACCGGAGCGCCGTACTCGTTGTGCACGTGCCACATCACGACGGCCGGGTGCTGCGCGTACCGACGCGCGAGCTCGCTCGCGACGCGCACCGCCGCAGCCCGGTACTCGGGCGAGCTCGGCGAGGCCATCCCTCGCGACCCGAAGCCCAGGACCGTCCCGTCCTTGGCGACCACGCGTGCGTGCGGGTACGCCGAGAAGAACCACGCCGGGGGCGACGCAGTGGGGGTGCCGAGGTCGACCGCGATGCCGTTGTGGTGCAGCAGGTCGAGCAGGTCGTCGAGCCAGGAGAAGTCGAACACACCCTCGGCGACCTCGATCAGCGCCCACGAGAAGATCCCGACGCTGACCAGGTTGACCCCGGCCTCGCGCATGAGGACGACGTCCTCGTCCCACACCTCGCGCGGCCACTGCTCGGGGTTGTAGTCACCGCCGAAGCAGATCGCGTCATTCGTGGGCCAGCTCGGGAAGGGCATGACACTCCGTCGGGTCGTTCGCACTGCACTGTGCACGTTCACGGTCTGTGAACGTGCACACTCAACCACAACCGCGTCCTGAAGCGGAACCCGCCGACCCAGTCACGGGTCACTTTGTTACCTGACTGTGATCGTGCACAGCCGGGGGATCGAAGACGGGCCGCAGGCGGACATCCGCCGTCCGTCGGACCTAGGCCACGAGCCCTCCGGACACGCCCGAGTCGGCAGTCCCGCGCAGCATCACCGCTCCGGATGCGCGAGCGCGCGGCGAAGCGCCTCAGACCCGCTCGACGCCCTCGCCGCAGCCGGCCGCGGCAGGTCGCCCATGCGCGACGGCGCACCGCTCTCGAGCAAGCCGGCCCGACGGTGGGTGAGCCGGCGTGGTGACCGGACCTGGCTCGACGCCCGCCGTGACGCATCCGCGCGTCTCGAGCTCACCACACTTCGGCAACAGCCCCTTCAGGCCCGGTCGAGTCAATGCCGCAACTGGCCCGTCGAGGCGCGCGAACTGCCGGGGAAACAGAAGAAGCCACCCCGTGTGGGGTGGCTTCTT
>NZ_LFKW01000111.1:0-832 GCF_001040865.1 Cellulomonas sp. A375-1
TCGACCCGTTCACGCCGCCCGCGGGAGCCGCGCCGGACGCGCCCGGGGAGGGGCGCCTGCTCCTCGTCGCGCCCAACGTCCTGCACCTCGAGCGCCGCCTGGGCGTCGACCCCGACGACTTCCGACTGTGGGTGTCGCTGCACGAGCAGACGCACGCGCTGCAGTTCGCGGCCGCGCCGTGGCTCGCCGGGCACCTGCGCACTCGCTTCGCTGAGCTGCTCGGCGACCTCGCCGGGCAGGGCGAGGAGACGTTCGGCCGCATGGTGTCGGCGGTCGGCAAGGTCCTGACCGACGACGAGGGCAGCCTCCTCGACGTCCTGACGCCCGAGCAGCGGCTCGTGGTCGACGAGGTCGGCGCGGTCATGTCGCTGCTCGAGGGGCACGCCGACGTCGCGATGGACGCCGTCGGCCGGGGCGTCGTGCCGTCGGTCAAGGAGATCCGACGCAAGTTCGAGGAACGGCGCGACCACGGTGCGCGCGCTCGGGGGCCCGCGGGCATCGTGCGGCGGCTCCTCGGCATGGACGCCAAGCTCGCGCAGTACCGCGAAGGCGCGGTGTTCGTGCGCGCGGTGCGCTCGAGGGTCGGCGTCAACGGGCTCAACGCGGTGTGGACGTCGGTCGAGCAGCTGCCGAGCCCGGCCGAGATCGCCGACCCGAGCGCGTGGGTGCGCCGGGTGCACGGCTGACCGTGGCCGGGCCGGACCCCCGCGTCGCCGACGTGCGGCGCGCGGTCACCGCCGCGGTCGCGGACCTGCCCGACGACGCGCTCGTGCTGGTCGCGTGCTCCGGCGGGCCGGACTCGCTCGCGCTCGCGGCGGCGGCGGCCTTCGCG
>NZ_LFKW01000112.1:0-10202 GCF_001040865.1 Cellulomonas sp. A375-1
GGTCATACCCCCATGGGGTATGGTGTAATTGGCAGCACGACTGATTCTGGTTCAGTTAGTCTAGGTTCGAGTCCTGGTACCCCAGCGCGAGCACCGCTGACCTGCGAGTTCGGAGCACTCCGGACCTTCGGGTAAAGTGTTCACACGCAAGCGAGGCCCACGGGTCACGCAGGCGATAGGCCCCCGTTGTGTAGCGGCCTAGCACGCCGCCCTCTCACGGCGGTAGCGCCGGTTCGAATCCGGTCGGGGGTACAGCGGAAGGCCCGGTCACCACGGTGACCGGGCCTTCGTCGTTCCCGAGCACTGCGACTCCCCGCCGTCGGCAACGACTGCCTGCGACCGCCTCGATGTCCGTGCGGCATGCGAAAGGCCCCGGGTCATCGTGACCCGGGGCCTTCGGCAGGCGTGGTGTTCGTCACTCCGCGATGCTGTTCGTCACTCCGCGGTGCGGCTCATCACTCCGCGGTGCGGCGCAGGACCTCCGTGAGGCGGTTGGCGGCCGAGACGACGGCTGCGGCGTGCAGACGGCCCGGCTGCCGTGTGAGGCGCTCGAGCGGCCCGGAGACCGACACGGCGGCCACGACGCGGCCCGAGGGCCCGCGCACGGGGGCGGAGACCGACGCCACGCCCACCTCGCGCTCCGAGACCGACTGCGCCCAGCCACGGCGTCGCACGCCCGACAGGATCGTCGCGGTGAACTTGGCGCCCTGCAGCCCTCGGTGCAGCCGGTCCGGCTCCTCCCACGCGAGCAGCACCTGCGCGGCCGACCCGGCCTGCATGGTGAGGGTCGCGCCGACGGGGATCGAGTCGCGCAGGCCGATGGGCCGCTCGGCGGCGGCGACGCAGATGCGCTGGTCACCCTGCCGGCGGTAGAGCTGGGCGCTCTCACCGGTATGGTCGCGCACGGCCGCGAGCACGGGCCCGGCGGCGGCGAGCAGGCGGTCCTCGCCGGCGGCCGTCGCGAGCTCGGACAGTCGCGGTCCGAGCACGAAACGCCCCTGCATGTCGCGGGCGACGAGGCGATGGTGCTCGAGCGCGACGGCGAGCCGGTGGGCCGTCGGGCGAGCAAGATGGGTGGCGGTCACGAGCTGCGCAAGGGTTGCCGGCCCGGCCTCGAGAGCGCTGAGGACCGATGCGGCCTTGTCCAGGACGCCGACTCCGCTAGAGTTGTCCATAGGCCGATATTGGCGTCTCGAAGGCTGAGATGCAAGTACCGACACCAGAAGTCAGCCCGATTGGCCGAAGAACCGGGACGACCCCCACCCGGACGAGCAGAACAGGACCGCACCACATGGCCGGCACGTTGGCAGAGAAGGTCTGGGACGCGCACGTCGTGCGACGAGGCACCGACGGAGCGCCCGACCTCCTGTACATCGACCTCCACCTCGTCCACGAGGTCACGAGCCCGCAGGCCTTCGAGGGCCTGCGCCTGGCGGGGCGCAAGGTCCGCCGTCCGGACCTCACGCTCGCGACCGAGGACCACAACACCCCGACGCTCGACATCGACCTGCCGATCGCGGACACGACGAGCCGCACGCAGATCGAGACGCTGCGCACCAACGCGGCGGAGTTCGGCGTGCGCATCCACTCGCTGGGTGACGCGGACCAGGGGATCGTCCACCAGGTCGGCCCGCAGCTCGGCCTCACGCAGCCCGGCCTGACGGTCGTCTGCGGCGACTCGCACACCTCGACGCACGGCGCGTTCGGTGCCCTCGCGTTCGGCATCGGCACGTCCGAGGTCGAGCACGTGCTCGCCACGCAGACGCTCCCGCTGGCGCCGTTCAAGACCATGGCGATCACGGTCGACGGCCAGCTCCCGCCCGGTGCGACGAGCAAGGACATCATCCTGGCGATCATCGCCAAGATCGGCACCGGCGGTGGCCAGGGCTACGTCCTGGAGTACCGCGGCGAGGCCATCCGCAGCCTGTCGATGGAGGCGCGGATGACCATCTGCAACATGTCGATCGAGGCCGGCGCCCGCGCCGGCATGATCGCGCCCGACGAGACGACGTTCGCGTACCTCAAGGGTCGTCCGCACGCGCCCGAGGGTGCCGACTGGGACGCCGCGGTCGCGTACTGGTCGACGCTGCGCTCGGACGACGACGCGGTGTTCGACGAGGAGATCGTGCTCGCCGCGAGCGACCTCGAGCCCTTCGTCACGTGGGGCACGAACCCCGGCCAGGGCCTGCCGCTGTCGGGCAGCGTGCCCGTGCCCGAGGCGATCGCCGACGCCAACGAGCGCGTCGCGGCCGAGCGCGCCATCGAGTACATGGGTCTGACGCCGGGCCAGCCGCTGCGCGAGATCAAGGTCGACACGGTCTTCATCGGCTCGTGCACCAACGGCCGGATCGAGGACCTGCGCTCGGTCGCCAAGGTCGTGCGGGGCAAGAAGAAGGCCGACGACGTGCGCGTCCTCGTCGTGCCCGCCTCGGCGCGCGTGCGCCTGCAGGCCGAGGCCGAGGGGCTCGACCAGATCTTCCTCGACTTCGGCGCCGAGTGGCGCAACGCGGGCTGCTCGATGTGCCTGGGCATGAACCCCGACCAGCTCGCGCCGGGGGAGCGGTCGGCCTCGACGTCGAACCGCAACTTCGAGGGCCGCCAGGGCAAGGGCGGTCGCACCCACCTCGTGTCCCCGCTCGTCGCCGCCGCGACCGCGATCCGGGGCACGCTCTCGTCGTACGGCGACCTCGCCACCGGCGAGCCGGTGCCGGACGGCTCCCCGCTGGCCGACGTGGCCGGGCTCCAGACGGTCTGACCGGACGACGAGAGACGAGAGAAGGCAGACCATGGAGAAGTTCACCCAGCACACGGGCGTCGGCGTGCCGCTGCGTCGCAGCAACGTCGACACCGACCAGATCATCCCCGCCGTGTACCTCAAGCGCGTGACCCGGACGGGCTTCGAGGACGCGCTGTTCGCCGCCTGGCGCGGCGACCCGGCGTTCGTCCTCAACCAGGACGCGTACCGCTCGGGCTCGGTGCTCGTCGCCGGACCGGACTTCGGTACGGGCTCGTCGCGTGAGCACGCCGTGTGGGCGCTCAAGGACTACGGCTTCAAGGTCGTGATCGCGTCGCGGTTCGCGGACATCTTCCGCGGGAACTCGGGCAAGCAGGGGCTCCTGGCCGCTCAGGTCGCCCAGGAGGACATCGAGCTGATCTGGAAGATCCTCGAGACCAGGCCCGGCACCGAGATCACGGTCGACCTCGACGCGCGCACCGTGGTGTGCGACGACGTCGTCGTGCCGTTCCAGGTCGACGCGTACACGCGCTGGCGGCTCATGGAGGGTCTGGACGACATCGGCCTGACGCTGCAGCACGTCGACGAGATCGCCGAGTTCGAGGCGCGTCGTGAGCCGTGGCGTCCCGCGACGCTGCCGGCCAAGCACCTGCCGCCCGTCGAGATCAAGGCGGCGCGTCCGGTCGAGGTGTCGATCGGTCGTCGGCCCGCCTGAACGTGACGTGATGTGAGCCCGGCGCGCCCAGGGTGCGCCGGGCTCACGCGCGTGCACGGCCCGCGCGCTACCGTGAGCGGGTGGCCCGCCGGGAAGAACGCGCGGCCGCCGCAGGTTGCGAAGGCGGTACGAGCGCGCCCCGGGGCGCGTGGACCACGGGCGGACGCCGTGCACGGGTCAGGCGCGAGCAAGCGAGACGTCACGGCGCGGTCATGGCCGTCGCCGGGTGCGTCAGGTCCGATCGCGGAGCGGTCGGGGGTCTGTGAAGGTGTGGTGCGAGGACGGTCGCGGGGTGCCCGAGAAGCGGGCCCTGCGCCGCGGGTAGGCGAGGATGGGCGCGTGAACGATCTGCTGTACGTCAACGGTGGTAACCCGCTGCGCGGGGAGATCACGGTCAGGGGCGCCAAGAACTTCGTCTCGAAGGCCATGGTCGCCGCGCTCCTCGGCGAGACGCCGAGCGTCCTGCGCAACGTCCCTCAGATCCGCGACGTCGCGGTCGTGCGCGGTCTGCTCGAGCTGCACGGCGTCCGGGTCGACGCGGACGACGCGGCGGGAACGCTGCACCTGGACCCGAGCGACGTCGAGATCGCGCACGTCGCGGACATCGACGCGCACGCGGGCTCGAGCCGGATCCCGATCCTGTTCTGCGGCCCGCTGCTGCACCGCCTCGGTGAGGCGTTCATCCCCGACCTGGGCGGCTGCCGGATCGGCGACCGGCCGATCAACTACCACCTGGACATCCTGCGGCAGTTCGGCGCGGTGGTCGAGAAGCGCCCCCAGGGCATCTACCTGAGCGCCCCCAAGCGCCTGCAGGGCACGAAGATCGCCCTCCCGTACCCGAGCGTGGGTGCCACCGAGCAGCTCCTGCTGACGGCCGTGCGGGCCGACGGCATCACCGAGCTCGCAGGCGCGGCGATCGAGCCCGAGATCATGGATCTCATCAACGTCCTGCAGAAGATGGGTGCGATCATCTCGGTCGACACGGACCGGGTGATTCGCATCGAGGGCGTGGACCGGCTCGAGGGCTACCAGCACACCGCCCTCTCCGACCGCATCGAGGCGGCCTCGTGGGCCTCTGCGGCGCTCGCGACCGGCGGCGACATCTACGTCCGCGGCGCCACGCAGCCCGAGATGACGACGTTCCTCAACACGTTCCGCAAGGTCGGTGGCGAGTTCGTGGTCGACGACGAGGGCATCCGCTTCTATCACCCGGGCGGGGACCTGCGCTCGATCCAGCTCGAGACCGACGTGCACCCGGGCTTCATGACGGACTGGCAGCAGCCGCTCGTCGTCGCCCTCACGCAGGCCAAGGGTCTGTCGATCGTGCACGAGACCGTCTACGAGAACCGCTTCGGGTTCGTCGACGCCCTCGTCGGGATGGGCGCGACGATCCAGGTCTACAAGGAGTGCCTGGGCGGCCGGCCGTGCCGGTTCGGTCAGCGCAACTTCTACCACTCGGCGGTCATCAGCGGTCCGACGCCGCTGTCGGCGGCCGACATCGAGGTGCCGGACCTGCGCGGCGGGTTCAGCCACCTCATCGCGGCGCTCACCGCGAAGGGCACCTCGCAGGTGCGCGGCATCAGCCTGATCGACCGCGGCTACGAGCACTTCATGGACAAGCTGACGGCACTCGGTGCCGAGTTCAGCCGCGACTGATCCGCGCACGCCGGTACCGGGTAGCCTGCTCGTCGTGCGTTCCCCTGCTCGTTCCAACCGTGCCTACCGCAACGTCGCCAGGATCGTCCGTCCGCTGCTCAAGGCGACGACGACGCGCGACTGGCACGGTGCCGAGAACTTCCCGACCGACCGCGGTTTCATCGTCGCGGCCAACCACATGACGAACGTCGACCCGCTGACGTTCGCGCACTTCTTGTGGGACAACGGCGTGGCCCCGCGGGTCCTGGCGAAGGCGTCCCTGTTCAAGGTGCCCGTCGTCCGGTCGGTGCTGCACGCGACCGGGCAGATCCCCGTCTACCGGAACACCGCAGCCGCGGGGGAGTCGCTCCAGGCGGCCGTGCAGGCCATCGCCGACGGCGAGGTCGTGGCGGTGTTCCCGGAGGGCACGCTGACCCGGGACCCTGACCTGTGGCCGATGGTCGGCAAGACGGGTGTCGCGCGCCTCGCGCTGACCACCCGCGCGCCCCTCATCCCGGTCGCTCAGTGGGGTCCGCAGAACCTGCTCGGCCGCTACAAGAAGCTGCTCAAGCCGATCCCGCGCAAGAAGGTCACGATCGTGGCCGGCCCGCCGGTGGACCTCGACGACCTGTACGACCGGCCGCAGGACACCGCGACGCTGCGCGAGGCGACCGAGCGCGTCATGGACGCGATCACCGCGCTGCTCGTCGAGATCCGCGGCGAGGCCGCGCCCGCCGTGCGGTACGACATGCGCAAGCCCGACACCGGGCGGGTCGGCGGCGACCACGCGACCCGGCCCGAGCTGCCGTGACGGGCGTCGACGAGCAGGGTCTGCCGCTGCGCACCGCGGTCCTGGGGACCGGCAGCTGGGGGACGACCTTCGCCGCCGTGCTCGCGGACGCGGGCTGCGACGTCACCGTCTGGGGCCGGTCGGCCGAGGTCGTGCGGCAGATCGCCGACCAGCACCGCAACGACGTGTACCTGCCGGGCATCGACCTGCCCGAGTCGGTGACGGCGACGACCGACGCCCGTGCCGCGGTCGCGGACGCGCGCATCGTCGCGGTCGCCGTCCCGTCGCAGGTCGCGCGCGACACCCTCGCCCCGCTGCGCGGCGCGCTGCGGGACGACGCGGTCGTCGTCTCGCTCATGAAGGGCGTCGAGCTGGGCACCGACCGTCGCATGAGCGAGGTCGTCGCCCAGACCCTGGACCTGCCCGACGAGCGTGTCGCGGTGGTCTCCGGGCCCAACCTGGCGCGCGAGATCGCCCGCCACCAGCCGACCGCGACGGTCGTGGCGTCCGCGTCACCGCAGACCGCGGCCCTCGTCGCGCGCGCCGTGGCGTCGTCGTACTTCCGCCCGTACACCAACCCGGACGTCGTCGGTGTCGAGCTGTGCGGTGCGGTCAAGAACGTCATCGCGCTCGCGGTGGGCATCTCGCAGGGTCGCGGGCTGGGCTACAACACGATGGCGACCGTCATCACGCGCGGGCTCGTCGAGATCACCCGTCTCGGGCTCGCGCTCGGTGCCCAACCCGAGACCTTCCCGGGCCTCGCGGGCATGGGCGACCTCATGGCGACGTGCGCGTCGCCCGACTCCCGCAACCACACCCTCGGCGGGCACATCGGCCGCGGGATGGCGCTCGACGAGGCGATCGCGGCGACCGGCGGCACGGCCGAGGCCGTCAAGACGTGCCGGCCGGTGCTTGAGCTCGCGCGCCGGCTGGGCATCGAGATGCCCATCACGGAGGCCGTCGTCCGCGTGCTCTACGAGGGCCTGCCGGTCGACCAGCTCGCCCCGATGCTGCTGGCCCGCCCACGGCGCTCCGAGGTCGTCACCGGCTGAGCGAGCTCCGCTCGTCGCGCCCGAAGGACGTCACAGGGCGTCGAGCGCGTCCGCGAGGTCGCGCCACAGGTCCTCGACGTCCTCGATCCCGACGCTGAGGCGCAGCAGGTCCTCGGGCACCGTCGGCGACTCGGTGGCGAACCGCCGCCGGCGCTCGAGCGTCGACTCGACACCCCCCAGGCTCGTGGCCGGGACCCACAGGCGGACGGCCTCGACGAGCGCGTCGGCTGCGGCGGCACCGCCCGCGGGCCGCAGCCCGATGATCGAGCCGTACCCGTCCATGAGCCGGCTCGCGCGCGTGTGCCCGGGGTCGTCGGGCAGCCCCGGGTGGCGGACCGAGACGACCCGCGGGTGCGCCTCGAGACGGCGCGCGAGCTCGAGCGCGGACGCCTGCGCGCGCTCGACGCGCAGGGCCAGCGTGCGCAGGCCGCGCAGCGCGAGCCACACCTCGAACGGCCCCGCGATCGCGCCGTGCAGCGTGCGGTAGGCGTGCAGGCGTGCGTGCAACGCGGGGTCGGCCGCGAGCGCCGCGCCCAGCACCACGTCGCTGTGCCCGGCGAGGTACTTGGTCACCGAGTGCACCACCACGTCGGCGCCGTGCTCGAACGGGCGCTGGACGAGGGGCGTGGCGAACGTGTTGTCGACGGCGACGAGCGTCCCGGCGTCGTGCGCACCCGCAACGAGCGCCGGCAGGTCGGCGACCTCGAGCATCGGGTTGGTCGGTGTCTCGACCCACAGCAGGTCCGCGGGCCCGTCGTCACCGCTGCCGCGCACGGCCGCGAGCACGGCGTCGGTGTCCGCGATGTCGACGAGCGTCACGCGCACGCCGCTGCGCTGCGTCAGGTCGGCCGCGTAGCCGAGCGTCACCTGGTAGCAGTGGCGGGGCAGGACGAGCCGACCGCCCGGCGGCACGAGGGAGAGCGCCGCGGCGATCGCGGCCATCCCGGACCCGAGCACGAGCGCGGGCTGCGGGCACCGCTCCAGCGCGCCGAGCGCCTCCTCGAACGCGTGCCAGGCCGGGGTGTCGTTCCTCGCGTACATCGGCTCGTCGGGCTCCGGCACGCCCTGCGACACGAAGGTCGAGGACAGGACGAGGGCCGGGTTGAGCGCCGCGCCCTGGGTACGGTCCGGTCGCCCCGCGGAGACGACGAGCGTGGACGGGCTGACCGTGGGTGGGCTCACCCTGGACGGGTTCGGCGAGGTCACGGCGCCAGCGTACGCGGCGGGTAGGGTCGTCCCCGATGAACGCCGTGCCGACTCCTGCCTCAGCCGACCTCACCGGCCCGACCGCGACCCCCGACGCCGACCAGACCGCCGCGGACCCTGCCGTCGGGGACCCTGCTCGTCGTCCGCGGGTGATGGTCCTGTTCGGTGGACGCTCCGGGGAGCACGCGATCAGCTGTGCGACCGCCGGCGGCGTGCTGCGGGCGCTGGACCGCGACCGCTACGACGTGCTCGCGGTCGGCATCACGCGCGAGGGTCGCTGGGTGCTCGCGGACGACGACCCGGACCGCTGGACGATCGAGGACGGCCACCTGCCGCAGGTCGAGGACGCCGCCGCGCACGTGCTGCTGCCGCAGGACCCGACCGACCGCGCGGTGCGCGTACTCGGCGCGGACAGCCTCGCACAGGCGGTCGGCGAGGTCGACGTCGTCTTCCCGCTGCTGCACGGGCCGTTCGGCGAGGACGGCACGCTGCAGGGCATGCTCGAGCTCGCCGACGTGCGGTACGTCGGCGACGGGGTGCTCGCCTCGGCGGTGGGCATGGACAAGCACATGATGAAGCTCGTCTTCGCGGGGCAGGGGCTGCCCGTGGGCCCGTTCGTCGTGCTGCTGCCCGGTGCGTACGAGCGCGACCCGCAGGGCCAGACGGAGCGCATCGCGGCGCTCGGGCTGCCCGTGTTCGTCAAGCCCGCACGTGCGGGCTCGAGCCTGGGCATCTCGCGCGTGGACGACCTGGCGGACCTGCCCGCCGCGATCGCGCACGCACGTGAGCACGACCCCAAGGTCGTCGTCGAGGCGGGCATCGAGGGCCGCGAGATCGAGTGCGGCGTGCTCGGCGGGCACCACGGTGAGCGGGCGCGCGCGTCGCTGCCCGGCGAGATCGTCGTGGACCACGGCAAGCACGCGTTCTACGACTTCGAGGCCAAGTACCTCGACGAGGCCGCGGTGCGGCTCGCCTGCCCGGCCGACCTGCCCGACGAGGTCACGGCACGCGTCCGGGAGATCGCCGTGCAGGCGTTCGAGGCGCTCGGCTGCGAGGGTCTCGCGCGCGTCGACGTGTTCGTCACGCCGGACGACGAGGTCGTCGTCAACGAGATCAACACCATGCCTGGCTTCACGCCGTTCTCGATGTACCCGCGCATGTGGGAGGCGTCGGGCGTGAGCTACCCCGAGCTCGTCGACGACCTCGTGCGCCTCGCGCTGGAGCGGCCCACCGGCCTGCGCTGAGCCGTCCGCCCTGGCTGCGGTCCGCAGCGGCTACAGGCACCCGCGCTCGCGCTCGGTGAGCGCCACGGCGGCGCCGAGCCGGTCGAGGAACGACGTCGGGTGCGTGCGGGCGATCTCCGCGGGGACGAGCACCTCGACCGCGGGGACGCGTCCGTAGGTCGTGAACGTCCAGTCGCTGCTGTCCTCGTGGTCGGGCTCGGACGCCACGATCACCCAGTCGACCGAGGTGCCGTCCGCGGCCTCGACGCTCTGGCAGCGGTCGGTGGTGGGCTCGAGCGGCGTCACGCCGCAGCGCAGCACGACGGCCGCCGACCCGTCGCTCCACGCCGTGGTCGCCTGCGCGTTGGTGTCCTGCCGGGTCAGGCCGTCCGCGAGCTCCTCGGGCGTCGCGAGCACGACCTGTGCGCACACCGGGTCGGTCGCGAACGGCCCCGGGGAGGTCGCGACGACGGACGAGCAGCCGGCGAGGGCGGCCGGCAGCAGGACGAGGACGACGAGGCGACGCGGGGCAGGCACGTCCACCACCGTAACGAGTTGTCGACGACGTCCCGGACGGCGTTAGCGTGACGTCGTGCATGTCGCCGACCTGACCGAGGAGCAGCTGCTCGCGCTGATCGTCCCGGAGCTGCCCCTCGGGTCGTCGACCCTGCTCGGGCCCGGGGACGACGCCGCGATCGTGGCCGCGCCCGACGGCCGCTTCGTCGTGACCACCGACGTGCTGGTCGAGGACCGCCACTTCCGGCGGGCATGGTCGTCGGGTGAGGACGTGGGCCGACGCGCCGCCGTGCAGAACCTCGCGGACGTCGCCGCGATGGGGGCCGTCCCG
>NZ_LFKW01000112.1:10271-19352 GCF_001040865.1 Cellulomonas sp. A375-1
CGTTCCGGGCGAGCTCGACGTCGCGTGGGTCGTCGGGCTCGCGCGCGGTCTGGCCGCCGTGTGCGGCCCGCTCGGGGTGGGGGTCGTCGGCGGGGACCTGTCGGGCAGCCCGCTCGTCGTCGTGAGCGTCGCGGCGCATGGTGACCTGCAGGGCCGCCCGCCCGTGCTGAGGTCGGGCGCTCGCGTCGGTGACGTCGTCGCGCACGCCGGGGTGCTGGGCCGGTCCGCCGCCGGGCTCGCGCTCGTCGACCGCGCGGCGGCCGGGGGGACCGCCGGGCCGGGCGACGACGACGCGTCCCACGACGGTCTCGTCACGGCCTACCTGCGGCCGACATCACCGCTGCCTGCCGGCCCGGAGGCGGCTCGCGCGGGCGCCACCGCGATGCTCGACGTCTCCGACGGGCTGCTGCGGGACGCGGGCCGGATGGCGCGCGCGAGCGGTGTGCGGCTCGACCTGCACGCGGACGCGTTCGCGGCGGACGTGACGGAGCTGGCGAACGCAGCACTGGCCGTGGGCGCGGACCCGTGGGCGTGGGTGCTGGGCGGGGGAGAGGACCACGGCCTGCTCGCGACGTTCGGTCCCGATGCAGTGGTGCCGGCGCCGTTCCGGGTGATCGGCCGGGTCGAGTCCCGGGCCGCCGACGACCCCGCGGTGACGGTCGATGCCGTCGCCCCCGCGGTCGGACCCGGATGGGACCACTTCGCGGGACGGTCGGACTGAGCGCGGCCCGCAGGAGGGCTCAGCCGCGGCGGTAGCGGACCTCGAGCAGCTCCTCGCCGCCGACGTCCTCGTAGCGCTCCACGCCGTCGGGCTGGAAGCCGTGGCGGCGGTAGAAGTGCCGTGCGCGCTCGTTGGCGGCCAGCACCCAGAGGCTCATGGGTGTGTTCTCGCCGGACTCGCCGATGACGGTGCGCATGAGCTCGCGGGCCACGCCGTGGCCCCAGGTCGAGGGCTCGAGGTAGATCGAGTACACCTCGAGCTCGCCGCGGGCCGCGTCCTCGTCGCGGCTCGGGCCGACCGAGGCGAACCCCAGCAGCCGCGGGCCGTCCTGCGCGATCCAGGTCCGCACGCCGTCGGCAGGCCCGTGCTCGAGGTGCCGGGCCCAGCGCACCGCGCGCTCGGCGGGGTCGAGCGAGGCGAGGTAGCGCTCGGAGACGATCCCCGCGTACGCCTCTTGCCACGAGCGCACGTGCACCGCGGCGATCGAGTTCGCGTCCGCGGGACCCGCGGTGCGGATCGTCAGCTCGTCGATCTGCTCGGCCATGGAGTCACCCTGCCACATGGGCACGACGACGCAAGGCCCGTGAGGACAATTCCTCACGGGCCTTGCGTCGATGTGCTGAAAGGTGCGAGCGCGAGCTCAGACGGCGCGCTGGACCTTGCCGGCCTTGAGGCACGAGGTGCAGACGTTGAGACGCTTCGGGGTCCCCGCCACGACAGCGCGGACGCGCTGGATGTTCGGGTTCCAACGACGCTTCGTGCGGACGTGCGAATGCGAGACGCTGTGCCCGAAGCTCGGGCGCTTGGCGCAGACGTCGCAGGTGGCGGCCACGGTCTTCTCCTGTTGCTCTGGTCGAACATGAACAGCCGCGAGTACCGCGGCGAAGTCTGGTGGACGGACCCTGAGCCCCTAGGGGCAAGCATTCGGTCCACTCCGGGCGCGCCCGATCCCGTCGGGCAACCGGTCAAGACTAGCCCATGGCGGACGGGCGCCCCAAATGTGGGCGGCGTGCGGCAGGGTGAGATGCGCCGCACGGGTCAGCCACGCTGTGCCGCGGGCGCCGACGTGCACGACGACGAGACGACGAGACAGGGAGGTGCGCGCGTGACGTTGGAGGTCGACCAGGTCCTCGCCTGGGTCCACGGCGCGCGCACCGGGCTCGCCGACGCGCGCCGACGCATCGACGCGGTGAACGTCTTCCCGGTGGCCGATGCCGACACGGGCACCAACGCGTGGCTGACGCTCGAGGGCGGTGCGCGCGCGGTCGACGACCTCGGCGCGGCCGAGCGCACGGCCGCCGAGGTCCTGGCGGTGTTCGCGCGCGGCGCGATGCTCGCCGCGCGCGGGAACTCGGGCGTGATCCTCAGCCAGTGGCTCGCGGGGTTCGTCCGGCGTACGACCGCAGCCGCGGCCGACGAGCCCGCGGGCGCCGTTCTCGCGCAGGCCCTGCGAGCGGCGGCACGCGCGGCGCGGCACGCGCTCGCCGAGCCTCAGGACGGCACCGTGCTGACCCTCGCCGACGAGGTCGCCGACGCGGCCGTGCTGGGCGCGGACTCGGGCGCCACGGCCCCGGCGGTGCTCGCGCAGGCCGCGACCGCCGGGCACCAGTCGCTCGCCCGGATCAGTGCGACGCACCCCGTCCTGCGTCGGGCGCACGTGCCGGACGCGGGTGCCTGCGCGCTGCTCGTCGTCGTCGACGCGCTCGTCCTCGCGGTGACGGGCGGCGCCCCGCGCAGCCCTGCCGAGTGGCTCCCCGAGCGTGGGAGTGCGCACGAGGCGCAGCCCGGCGAGTGCGGCACGGAGCACGCGGCGGCGGGTGGTGCGTTCGAGGTCATGCTCGTCGTGCGGGGCCTCGACCAGGGGGGTGGGGAGTCGTCAGCGCCCGACCTGGCCGACGGGCTTCGCTCGGTGCTCGGCGAGGTCGGCGACTCGGTCGCGGTCGTGGGCGCGGACGGCTGGTGGCACGCCCACGTGCACACCGACGACCCGGCCGCGGCGATCGCTGCGTGCGCGGTGGGCCGGCGCGAACAGGTCGTCGTGCGGCGGCTCGACGTGGTCGACCTCGGTGTCGTGGCAGGACCCGGGCGGGGGTGGGGGCTCGTCGTCGTGACCGGGTCGCCCGCGCTCGCCTCCTGGTACGCGACCGCCGGTGCCGTCGTCGTCGTGCGGTGCCCCGAGGAGCCGGTGACGGCGGCCCACGTGCGCCGCGCGGTCGAGGACGCGGGCTGCCCGGACGTGCTCGTCGTGCCGGGAGGGGTGGTGTCGGGTCACGAGCTCGAGTCGTTGCTGGCGCTGGACGGCGTCGAGGTCCTGGGCGCGCACGACGAGGCGCGCGCGGCGGTCGCGACCCTCGCGTTCGTGACGAGCGACAGTGCCGCCCCGGTGCACGCCGCGGCGCTCGCCACCGGCCGTGTCCGGGTCGCGGAGCTCGCACCCCGGGACGCTGGCGCGGCGCTCGACGAGACGGTCGCCCGGCTCGTCGTGGCGCCCCCGTCCGACGACCGCGCGACCGGCACGCGGCCCGAGAGCCTGACGGTCGTCGTGCCCGGAGCGCTCGAGGACGCGCTCGCTGCCGACATCGAGGCCGCGGCCGCGGCGCACGGGCTGGAGCCGACGATCCTGAGCGACGCCACGGCCGACGCCGTGCTCGTCGCGGTGGACTGAGAGCACGAGGAGGGCACAGGTGTACGCGGACGGGGTCGTGCGCTCGAGTGCGCTGGACCGGCCGATCGGCTCGGTCGCAGCCCGCACCGGGCCGAAGTTCGAGGCGCTCGGCGTGCGCACGGCTGGTGACCTGCTGCGCTACTACCCGCGCCGGTACGCCGACCCGAGCCGGCTGACCGACATCGCCGGGCTCGAGATCGACGAGAAGGCGTCGGTCGTCGCCGAGGTGCGCTCGTCCTCCGGCGTGCTGCGCTCGCGGTCGTCGGGCAAGCTGCGCGTCGAGGCGCAGGTGACCGACGGCAGGTCGGTGCTGCACCTCGCGTTCTTCGCGCAGCGCGAGGGCATGGCCAAGAAGTTCGAGCGCGACCTGCGGCCGGGTCGACGCGGCCTGTTCACGGGGAAGGTCGGCTGGTTCAACGGCCGCGCCCAGCTCGCGAACCCCGCGGTCGTGTGGTTCGACGCCGACGACGAGGACGGCGTGGTCGAGCACGCGGAGCGACCGCTGCCCGTCTACCCGGCGAGCGGCCAGCTCGACAGCGAGAAGATCGCCGCGACCGTCCAGGTGGTGCTCGGCCCGCTGCGCGAGGGCGACGTGCCCGACCCGGTACCCGCTCAGGTGCGGGCCGCGCGCGACCTCGGCGAGCTGCTCCCTGCGCTGCGACGGCTGCACCGGCCGGAGACCGAGCAGGACTGGGTCCAGGCGCAGCGCCGGCAGCGCTACGAGGAAGCGTTCGTCCTGCAGGCCGAGCTCGCGCGGCGACGTGCCCGCGCGGCCGCGCAGCCCGCCGTCGCCCGGCCCCGAGTGGCCGGTGGCCTGCTCGACGCGTTCGACCAGCGGCTCCCGTTCGAGCTCACGACCGGCCAGCGTGAGGTCGGCGCGCAGATCGCCGACGAGATCGCCCAGCCCGTGCCGATGCAGCGCCTGCTGCAGGGTGAGGTCGGCTCGGGCAAGACCGTGGTGGCGCTGCGCGCGATGCTGCAGGTCGTGGACGCCGGGGGGCAGGCGGCGCTGCTCGCGCCCACCGAGGTGCTCGCGGCGCAGCACGCCCGCTCGCTGCGTGCGTTGCTCGGCGACCTCGCCGAGGGCGGCATGCTCGGCGGCGCGGACCAGGGCACGCGCGTCGCGCTGCTGACCGGCTCGGTGACCGGTGCCGCGCGACGCCAGGCGCTGCTGGACGCGGCCTCGGGCGCCGCCGGCATCGTCGTCGGGACCCACGCGCTGCTCGAGAAGACCGTGCAGTTCGCCGAGCTCGGGCTCGTCGTGGTCGACGAGCAGCACCGGTTCGGCGTCGAGCAGCGCGACCGGCTGCGGGCCAAGGCCTCCGCCCAGCCGCACCTGCTGGCGATGACCGCGACGCCGATCCCGCGCACGGTCGCGATGACCGTGTTCGGCGACCTCGAGACCTCGGTGCTCAGCGAGCTGCCCGCGGGCCGGTCGCCGATCACGTCGTTCGTCGTGCCGGCGGACCGGCCTGCGTGGCTCGCGCGGACCTGGAGCCGCGTGCGCGAGGAGGTCGACAAGGGCGGCCGTGCGTACGTCGTGTGCCCGCGGATCACGGGCGACGACGCCGACGGCGCCGACCTCGTCGCCGACGAGCCCGCGACGCTCGGCGAGGCGGGGACGGCGCCGCGGCGGCCCCCGAGCGCGGTCCTCGAGGTCGTCGAGGAGCTGCGCGCGCTGCCCGAGCTCGCGGGGCTCGAGATCGGCGTGCTGCACGGCCGGCTCGCGGCCGAGGACAAGGACCGCGCGCTCGCACAGTTCGCCTCGGGTGCGGTGCCCGTGCTCGTCTCGACGACGGTCGTCGAGGTCGGCGTGGACGTCCCCGAGGCGACCGCGATGGTGATCCTCGACGCCGACCTGTTCGGCGTCTCCCAGCTCCACCAGCTGCGGGGCCGCGTCGGCCGCGGCACCGCGCCGGGCGTGTGCCTGCTCGTCTCGGGCGCCCGGGAGGGCAGCCCCGGGCACCAGCGGCTCACGACCGTCGCCGAGACGCTCGACGGGTTCGCGCTCGCGGCGTTCGACCTCGAGCAACGGCGCGAGGGTGACGTGCTCGGCGCGTCGCAGTCCGGGGTGGCCTCGTCGCTGCGGCTGCTGCGCGTGACGCGCGACGCCGACCTGATCGAGCAGGCGCGCGCCGACGCGCGTGCGGTGGTCGAGCAGGACCCCGAGCTCGAGTCGCACCCCGCGCTGCGGGACGCGATCGACGTGCTGCTGGCGGGCGAGCGCGAAGAGTTCCTGGACCGTGCCTGAGGTGACGTCCGCCTGCTGCGGGCACCGCGACGTGACGCCCGGGCCGGTCGTGGGTGAGGCTGTGCGCACACCGCCCGCCCGTCCGGGCGCGGCGGGTGCGAGCCGGGACGGGAGGACGGCGTGACGAGGATCGTCGCGGGCAGCGTCGGGGGGCGCGTGCTGCAGGTGCCGCGTGCCGGCACGCGTCCGACGAGCGAGCGCGTGCGCGAGGCGCTCTTCTCGCGGCTCGAGCACCTCGACGTCATCGCCGGGGCGCGCGTCCTGGACCTCTACGCGGGCTCGGGTGCGCTCGGGCTCGAGGCCGTGAGCCGGGGCGCCGCCGCGGTCACGCTCGTCGAGGTCGCCCGCCAGGCTGCGGACGTGTGCCGGCGCAACGTCGTGACCCTCGGCGTGGGGGACCGGGTCGCCGTCGCCGCCGAGAGAGCGGAGCGCTTCGTCGAGCGACCCCCGCTCGCGCCGTGGGACCTCGTGCTGATCGACCCGCCGTACGACCTGCCCGAGGCCGACCTCGGGACGGTGCTGCGCGGGCTCGTCGGGACCCTCGGACACGGCGCGGTGGTCGTCGTCGAACGCTCGGGCCGTGCGCCCGAGCCCGACTGGCCCGACGGGTTGAGCCGCTTCGACGCGCGCTCCTACGGCGAGACCGCGGTGTGGTTCGCGGAGCCGGACGAGGCTGACGCCGTACGGGACGAGGAGAGGGAGCACGGATGACGCAGGAGCCCACGGCGCGCTCGGCGCGCGCCGACGACGTCCCGGCGATCCGGACCGTCATGGCCCGGGCGTTCCACGACGACGCGCTGGTCCGCTGGGCGCTGCCCGACGAGGCGACGCGGGACGAGGTGTGCGCGGCGTGGTTCGGCGCGCTCGTCGACCGCTACGTCGCGGTCGGGCAGGTCGAGGTGGTCGAGGTGGACGGCTCGGTCGCGGCAGTGGCTGCGTGGCGCCCGCCGGACGTCCCGGACGACCACCCGGTCCTGGCGACCCTGCCGTCGGTGCCCGGCGTCGTCTCCGCCGTCGTCGGCCCCGAGCGAGCCGCCCATGTGTTCGCCACGCTCGGTCGCACGTCGGCGCTCGCGCCCGCCGAGACCGCGACGTACCTGCACCTGCTCGCGGTCCGCCCCGATCAGCAGGGCCGCGGTCTGGGCACGCTGCTGGCGACGCGCGGGCTCGCGGCGTCCGACCGCCGGGGCATCACCGCCTGGCTGTGCACGGCCGAGCAGCGCAACGTGGTGCTCTACGAGCGACTCGGGTTCGTCGGCGTGGGCGACGTGCTGCTCGACGACGCTGCGACGCTGCGCGTGATGCACCGGGCCCCGCGGGCCGCTGGCTAGGCTGACGCACGTGAGCCTCGCTGTCTGCCCCGGGTCGTTCGACCCGTTGACCCTGGGCCACGTCGACGTCGTGCGGCGCGCTCGGTCGATGTTCGACGAGGTCGTCGTGGGCATCGCACGCAACTCCGCGAAGTCCCCGCTGCTCGCGGCCGAGCAACGGGTCGCACTCGCGCGCGAGGCGTTCGCGGCCGACCCCGGGGTGCGGGTCGAGGTGGTGCCCGGACTGCTGGCGGACTTCGTGCGCGAGGTCGGCGCCGTGGCCGTCGTCAAGGGTCTGCGCGGGGGAGCGGACTTCGACGGCGAGCTGCCCATGGCGCTCATGAACCGTCACCTGACCGGCGTCGAGACCGTGTTCGTGGTGGGTGACCCCGCGCTCGCGCACATCGCGTCGTCCCTGGTCAAGGACGTGGCGCGGTTCGCCGGACCGATCGACGACCTCGTGCCGCCCGGGGTGGCGGACGCGGTGCGTGCGGCGTGGGCGGCGCGCGCGTGAGGCGCACGCACGGGCCCGGGGTGCGAGGCTGGGGGTTGCGCACCCGGGCGGCGGACGGCCGCCCAGGCGTCGGGAGGAGGAAGTCGTGAGCGAGGCCGAGGAGCGCACGGAAGGCCTGACGGGCGTGCTCGACGCGATCGAGGAGGCCGTGGTCGCGGCGCGGAACATGCCGATGTCGTCGTCGGTCCTGGTCAGCCGTGCCGAGCTGCTCGACCTCGTCGCGCAGGCGCGCGAGGTGCTGCCGGACCAGCTGACGCGTGCCGACCAGGTCCTCGCGGACGCGGACGCCGCGCGGACCGCGGCGCAGGAGGACGCCGACAGGATCCTCGAGCGGGCGCGCACGGACGCGGCCGACCTGGTCGCGCGGGAGACGGTCGTGACCGCGGCGCAGGAGCGTGCCGTCGAGATCGTCGCGGACGCCCAGCGCACCGCCGACGAGCTGCGCCGCGACGCGGACGACTACTGCGACCGACGCCTCGCGGACTTCGAGATCGACCTCGGCAAGGTGCTCGCGCAGGTCCAGGCGGGCCGGGCGAAGCTCGCCGGACGCCTCTCGACGGACGCCTGAGGGCGGCCCAGCCGACCGGGCGGTGCTCGGGGGCGCGGGTCGACCGCGGGAAGCGGCCGGACGTGGCCTCGGTCACGTCGGCGCGATTTGGGGGGCGTTCGCCCCGACCTGTAGAGTTGCGCGTTGGTCCTGCCGGTCGGCGGACCGAGATCTGCAGAAGCAGCAAGATGACGAGGGGACGGCCGTGCACCGCCCAGTTCACCTCGATCCCCGCTCGCCCTTCGTGCTCGACACCCACGAGCTCGGTCGACGTGCGGGATCGACGCGGATTGTGCAGCGCACCGTCTCCGCTCCTGCTGATCTCGGTACCGACGTGATCGGCATCCCCGAAGGGGCGGACGTCGAGCTGGATCTGCGGCTCGAGGCCGTCATGGAGGGGGTCCTGGTCACCGGATCCGTCCGTGGCCGGGCGATCGGGGAGTGCGTGCGCTGCCTGGGCGAGGTCGTCGAGGATGTCGACGTCACGCTCACGGAGCTCTACGTCTACCCCGAGCGCGCGGCTGCTGCGACGGAGGCGGGCGACGAGGACGAGGACGTGCGTGAGCTCCAGGGCGACCTGATCGACCTGGAGACCGCGCTGCGGGACGCGGTGGTGCCGGCTCTGCCGTTCCAGCCGTTGTGCCGCGAGGACTGCCCGGGTCTGTGCTCCGAGTGCGGAGCGCCCCTGGCGGACGACCCTGACCATTCGCATGAGACGCTTGACCCTCGCTGGGCCGCCCTGGGCGGACTGGCGAGCCAGGACGACGAGACGAAAGAGAGCTAGCCGTGGCGGTTCCGAAGCGCAAGATGTCGCGCAGCAACACCCGTGCGCGTCGGTCGCAGTGGAAGACCACTGCCACGACGATCACCGCGTGCCCGACCTGCAAGGCCGACAAGAAGCCCCACACGGCGTGCCCGTCGTGCGGTGCCTACAACGGCCGGCAGTACGCCGAGGCGCTGCGCAGCGAGCACGACGCCCGCTGACGCGGGTGCGTGCAGTCGTGACGTCCAGGAGCTCGGCATGAACGCCGGCAAGGACGGCTCGGCCACTGAACTTCTCGAGAAGCTCGGGG
>NZ_LFKW01000112.1:19423-21202 GCF_001040865.1 Cellulomonas sp. A375-1
GCGCACGAGGCCGGTGGCATCCCCACCAACGAGCGCCTGGAGTTCCTGGGCGACACCGTCCTGGGCCTCGTGGTGACCGAGTCGCTCTACCGGTCGCGTCCCGACGAGAGCGAGGGATCGCTCGCGAAGATGCGTGCCGCGACGGTCTCGCAGCGCGGCCTCGCGGGCGTCGCCCGCGAGCTGGACCTCGGGCGGTACGTGCTGCTCGGCAAGGGTGAGCTCGCGACCGGCGGGCGGGACAAGGACTCGATCCTGTCCGACACGCTCGAGGCCGTGTTCGGCGCGATCTATCTCTCGCACGGGCTCGAGACCGCGCGCGCGGTCGTCGAGCGCCTCGTCGGACCGACGCTGGCGAACGCGGCCCACCTCGGCGCGGGGCTCGACTGGAAGACGTCGCTGCAGGAGCTGTCGGCGGGCCTGGGTCTGGGCGCTCCGCACTACGACGTGCAGGGCGAGGGCCCGGACCACGCGCGGACGTTCACCGCCCACGCGGTCGTGGGCGGCGAGGTGCGGGGCACCGGCGTGGGCCCGGCGAAGAAGCTCGCGGAGCAGCAGGCGGCCGAGGCCGCGTACCTGGCCCTGCAGCGCGTCGCGGCCGACCTCCAGGGCGCCGACGTCGAGGGCGCGGGGCTCGCCACCTCCGCGGGCTGAGCGGTGCCGGAGCTCCCCGAGGTCGAGACCGTCCGAGACGGGCTCGAGCGGCACGTGGTGGGTCGTCGTGTGCTCGGCGTCGACGTGCGTCGCGAGTACAGCGTGCGACGGCACCTGGGTGGTCCCGCGGACCTCGCCGGGCGTCTGCACGGCCGCACGCTCGCCGCGGCGGTGCGCCGGGGCAAGTTCCTGTGGGTCCCGCTCGCGCGGTCCGAGGGCGAGAGCGACGACGCGATGCTGGTCCACCTCGGGATGAGCGGTCAGCTGCTCGTCCGCTCGGCCGAGGCGGTCGCGGCGGACGGGGCGGGGCACCCGCACCTGCGCGTGCGTCTGCTCCTCGACGACGGCGGGGCTCTCGACTTCGTCGACCAGCGGACGTTCGGCCATGTCAGCGTGCAGGACCTGGTCCCCACCGTCGACGGCGCACCCGGGGGCCGCGGCTCGTCGTCGCCGACCGTGCCCGAGCCGGTCGCGCACATCGCGCGCGACCTGCTCGACCCGGCGCTCGACCGCCCGGCGCTCGTGCGCGCGATCCGCTCCCGGCGCACGGGCATCAAGCGCGCGCTGCTCGACCAGGGCCTCGTCTCGGGCATCGGGAACATCTACGCCGACGAGGCGCTGTGGCGCGCTCAGGTGCACTTCGCACGTCCGACCGCGGCCCTGCGACCGGCCGACGTCTCGCGCGTGCTGGACGCGGCGGCCGAGGTCATGAGCGAGGCGCTGGTCCAGGGCGGGACGAGCTTCGACGCGCTGTACGTCAACGTCAACGGCGCGTCGGGGTACTTCGACCGCAGCCTCGCGGTCTACGGGCAGGAGGGCCGCCCGTGCCCGCGGTGCGGCACCCCGATCAGGCGGGTGGAGTTCATGAACCGCAGCGCGGCGTTCTGCCCGCGGTGCCAGCCGCCTCCGCGCGCGCCCCGCGACCCCCAGCGCCGCACGAAGCGCGGCTGAGCCAGGCCCGGGCCCGGCCCGGTCAGCGCCTCGGGGCGCTGGCGCCCGTGCGCGGCACGACGTTGGGCGGATCCTGGCCCGCGTCGTACGCGCGAAGGGCGGCCGTGAGGAACGTGCCCGCGTGCTGCGGCCGCCCGCCGGCGGCGTGCGGGCTCACGAGGATCCGCGGCTCGCCCC
>NZ_LFKW01000112.1:21307-25635 GCF_001040865.1 Cellulomonas sp. A375-1
GCGCACCGCGTCGAGCAGCGCGGTCTCGTCGAGCGTGCTGCCCCGGCCGACGTTCACGACGAACGCCCGCTGCGGGAGCTGAGCCAGCACGGGCGCACCGATCGCGTGCCGCGTCTGCGGGGTCGCGGGCAGGATGCCGATCAGCACGTCCGCGGACGGCAGGACGGTGCCCAGCTCGTCGGGCGTGACGACGGGGAACCCGTGCCGCTCGCCCGCGCTCGTCGCGACGCCGGTGACGCTCGCACCGAGTGCGACGAGCAGCGGGGCGAGCCGCGCGGCGATCGAGCCGAAGCCCCACACGACGACGTGCGCGCCGGCCAGCGTGCGCACCTGCGTGTCGTGCACCGGCTGGACGCCGCCGAGCTCGCCCGCCCAGCGGCGCTCGTCCTGGGCGCGCACGAGGTCCGGCAGGCGACGCGCGCACGCCAGCACGAGCGCGAGGGCGTGCTCGGTCACGGGGCCGTCGTGCAGCCCTCGCCCCGAGGTCACCAGCACGCCGGGGTCGAACCCGGCGTCGTCGATCGCGTCGGTGCCGGCCGCGAGGCACGCGACCCAGCGCAGGTCGCCGAGGCGCTCGGCGGCGTCCGCGAGCGCGGCGCGGCGGTTGCCCCACACGACGAGGACCTCGGCGTCCTGACCCTCGGTCGGCAGCGGCAGGGCCGGGTCGTACGGGAGCGAACGCCACCCCGCAGGCAGGTCGACACGCTCGTCGAGCGTGGTGGGCAACAGGATCGTCCTCATGCCTGGATACGATGCCACCGTGCCGAACCTTGATGCCGCCCCCGGGAAGCAGGGACCTATCACGGTCATGATCGTCGACGACCACGAGGTCGTCCGACGAGGGATCGCCGAGGTCGTCGAGCGGACCGAGGGGATGACCGTCGTCGCCGAGGCCGGATCCGTGGCCGACGGTGTGCGTCGTGCGACGCTCGTCCACCCCCAGGTGATGCTCGTCGACCTGCAGCTCCCCGACGGGACGGGGATCGACCTCATGAAGCAGGTGCGCGAGGCACACCCTGCCGCTCGGGCGATCGTCCTGACGTCGTTCGACGACGACGACGCACTGGCCGCCGCGCTCGAGGCCGGCGCCGCCGCATACCTGCTGAAGTCCGTGCGCGGTGCCGAGATCACCGACGTGATCCGCAGCGTCGCCGCGGGCCGCACGCTCCTCGACGAGCGCACGGTCACGCGCCGTCGGGCGGGTCAGGACGACCCGACCGAGAACCTCACGCCCAGCGAGCTGCGCGTGCTCGACCTCATCGGCGAGGGCCTGTCGAACCGCGAGATCGCCGAGCGCCTCGGGGTGGCGGAGAAGACCGTCAAGAACCACATCACGTCGCTGCTGGCGAAGATGGGCCTGCAGCGGCGCACGCAGGTGGCCGCGTGGGTCGCGTCGCGCAAGCACTCGAGCTGGCGGGCCGAGCCCGGGCACTGACGCTCAGTCGAGCGCGACCTGCCAGCTCAGGAGCGTGCCGCGGCCGGCGGGTGCGGCACCGATCGTGAACGTGCCGCCGTGCTGACGCGCGCGTGAGGCGAGGTTGCCGGTCCCGGAGCGGCGGTCCCGCTGGGCGGGCAGCCCGACGCCGTCGTCCTCGACCTCGACGCGCACCGAGCCGAGCGGCCCCTGGCCGCGCACGTCGACGCGCACGGTCACCGACTGTGCGTGCGCGTGCCGCGCGGCGTTCGCCAGTCCTTCGCGCACGACGGCCACGACGTCGTCGGTGAGCGCGAGGCCGACGCGCTCGTCGAGCCGGTCCTCGTCGAGACCGTCGTCGGACAGGGGAGCGCCGTCGAGGGTCACGACGAGCGACGGGGCGAAGCCCAGCCCGGTGCGGGCCAGCGAGGCCTCGCGGCGCAGTCGCTCGACGAGGCCGGTCGCGGCGTCGGGGTCACGCAGCGCGTGCACGATCGTGCGGATCTCCCGGACCGAGGAGTCCACGTTGTCGAGGGCCTCCTCGACGATCGAGGTGAGCTCGCTGGCCTCGACTCCGCGTGCGGCGCGTCGCCGGACGGTCTCGAGCTGCATGCCCGTGGCGAACAGCTGCTGGATCGCCATGTCGTGCAGGTCGCGCGCGATCCTCTCGCGCTCGTCGAGCAGCGCCGCGATGTCCTGGGCGTGCCGGGCCTCGGCGAGCACGAACGCGAGCGCGGCCTGCGCCGCGAACGACTCGGCCGTGGTGAGGTCGCTCTCCTCGAACGGCAGGCTCCCGACGCGCCGCAGCAGGATGAGCACGCCGACGCCGCGGCCCGAGGTCTGCAGCGGTGCGAACATCGCCGGTCCGAACGCGCGCATCTGCTCGACCTTGACGTTGCGCGACGCGGACAGCGACGGCGTCAGCAGCCCGTGGCCCTCGGTCATCACGGTCCACGCGCGCCCGTGCTCGGGCATCGCGACGCCGACGAGCTCCTCGGCGTTGTGACCGTCGGCGAGCTCGATGAACAGCCGCCCGCCCACGCCGGGCAGCGCGAGCGCGGCGGTGTCGGCGCCGGCGACGGCACGTGCGGTCGCGGCGATGTGCGCGAGCGCGTCCTCCTCGTCGATGCCCTCGAGCAGCATCGTCGTGATCTCCTGACCGGCGCGCAGCCAGTGCTCGCGGCGCGCGGACTCGGCGTAGAGCTGGGCGTTCTCGACCGCGACGCCGGTCGCGGCGGCGAGGGCGATCACGGTCTGCTCGTCGGACTCGGTGAAGCCGCCGGGCTTCTCCGAGAGGTAGAGCTGGCCGAACACGTGCTCGCCGACACGCACCGACGCCCCGAGGAATGAGCCCATCGGCGGGTGGTTCGAGGGCCAGCCCTGGAAGGCGGGGTGCTCGCGCAGGTCGTCGAGCCGCAGCGCGCCGACCGCGGGGATCTGGCCGAGCACGCCGCGCGCGTGGGGGGCGTGCTTCATCATGCGGGCGACCGCGGTGGGGATGCCGGTGTAGACGAACGTCGTCGACGTGCCGTTGCCGTCGAGCACGTTGATGGCGCCGTACCGCGCTCCCGTGAGCTCGGCGCTGACCTGCACGAAGCGGTTGAGCACCGCCGGCAGCTCGAGCTCGCTGGCGACGGCGAGGATCGCATCGAGCAGGTCGGTGAGCGCGTCGCCGGTCAGCGGGACGGGGTTCGCGTGCGAGTCGGACATCACACCGCCGGTGAACGGGGTGCCGGCCACGGGTACCAGCCCGTCGTCACCCGACCCGATCAGGTCGGTGACGCTGGTGTCGTCGCTCATGCGCGGTCCTCGGTCTCGTGCCACACGGCCTCACGGTAGTCGGCGTCACGCGCCAGGAGGTCCGCGTGGGTCCCGCGCGCCGCGACGTGACCGTCGGCGAGCCGCAGGACCTCGTCGACGACCTCGAGCCCCGTCAGGCGGTGCGTGACGACGAGCACGCCGCGGTCGGCCTGCGCGCGCAGCGTGCGCAGCACCGCGTCGGCGCCGGTGACGTCGAGGTGCTCGGTCGGCTCGTCGAGCAGGAGCAGCGGCGCGGGAGCGACGAGCGCGCGGGCGAGCAGCAGGCGGCGCCGCTCGCCGCCCGACAGCGTGCGGCCGTCAGGCCCCAGCACGGTCGCCAGACCGTCGGGCAGGCCCGCGACCCAGGGACCGAGCCCGGCCAGCTCGAGCGCGTCGCGCGCCTCGTCGTCCCTCACGTCGCCGCGTGCGACACGCAGGTTCTCCAGGACGCTCGTGCCGAAGACGTGCGCGTCCTCGGCCGTGAGCGCGACCGCGGTGCCGGGCGTCAGCCGCGGGTCCGTGTCGAGCGTCAACGAGCCGCCCTGCGGCGGCAGCAGGCCCGCGAGCGTGAGCAGGAGAGTGGTCTTGCCGGTGCCGCTCGGGCCGACGACGGCGACGACCCGGCCGGGGCGCAGGTCGAGGTCGAGGCCGGAGACGAGCGGCGGCCCACCGGGCCAGCCCACGACGAGCCCGCGCGCGGCGAGGTGCGGGGTGGGCCCGTCGTCCGCGGGGGAGCCGAGGAGAGCCGCAGAGGTGGGCGACGGCCCGGGTGCGACGGCAGGCGGCGCCGCGATGCCTGCAGGGTCCGCAGGGTCCGCGGCATCCGCGGCGTCGACGAGCGCGAGGATGCGCGCCGCCGCGGCACGTGAGCGGTGCACCTGCACGGCGGCCTGGGGGAGCACCGACGTCGCCTCGAAGGCTGCGAGGGGCGTGAGCACCACGACCGCGAGCAGCACGGGGTCCAGCCGCCCGTCGCCGACGGCCGGCACACCCGTGACCAGGGCGGCGAGCACGGCCAGGCCCGTCGCGAGCAGCCCGAGCCCCGCTGCGACGGCGGCGGCGCCTGCCCCTGCGTCGACGGCGCCCCGCGCCCGGCGGTCCGCGTCGCGCAGCG
>NZ_LFKW01000113.1:0-6111 GCF_001040865.1 Cellulomonas sp. A375-1
AGCGCGTGCTCGACGGTGACGCAGTGCGCGACTACGACGGCGTCGAGGTCGTCGTGGACCGCATGTCGGTGCCGTACCTCGAGGGTGCGACGATCGACTTCGCCGACACGATCGAGAAGCAGGGCTTCACGATCGACAACCCGAACGCGGGCAGTGCCTGCGCGTGCGGCGGCTCGTTCAGCTGATCTCGACCGAAGGCCCGCTCCGTGCGACGGAGCGGGCCTTCGTCGTCCCCGGTGGTCGCCAGACGCACGACGGTCCTAGAGGACTCCCAGGCTCGCGCGCAGCTCGGCGACGACACCCGGCAGCACCGCGAGGAACGAGGCGACGTCCTCGCGCGTCGTCCCGGCGTGCAGGCCGACCCGCACGTTGCCCTGCGTGAGCACGCCCATGGCCGCGAGCACGTGCGACGGCTCGAGCGTGCTGGACGTGCACGCCGACCCCGAGCCGACTGCGAAGCCCAGCCGGTCGAGCGCCGTGACGATCGCCTCGCCGTCGACGTACAGGCACGAGAACGTCAGGACGTGGGGGAGCCGGTGCACCGGGTCGCCGGCCACGTCGCTGTCGGGGACGTGACGCGCGACGTGGGTCCTGATCTCGGCGACGAGCCGCCGCAGGTGGTCCGCCCGTTGCGCGGCGTCCCCGGCCGCCTCCTGCAGCGCGACCGCCGCCGCGAGAGCCGCCGGGACGCTCAGCCCGCCGGGGAACCACCGGTCCTCGTCCTGCGGCCAGTCGGGCGCCCGACGCACGCCGGCGCGCGTGACCAGAACACCGAGGCCGCCCGGTCCGCCCCAGTCGCCCGGGTCGGCGGCGAGGACGTCCCACTCGTGCCCGACGTCGACGTGACCCAGGCTTGCGCCCGCGTCGACGAGCAGGGGCACGCCGGCCGCGCGCGCCGCCTCGTGCGCGGCGGCGACGGGCTGCAACGTGCCCACCTCGCCGTTCGCGTGCTGCAGGGCTGCGAGCACCACGCCGGGAGCGGCGAGCGCGTGCGCGAACGCCTCGCCGTCGACCCGGCCCGACCGGTCGACGCCCACGGTGTGGTGCCGGCCCTCGCCGCGGCTCGCGACGAACTCAGCGGCGTGCAGCACGGCCGACCGCTCGACCGCGCTCGTCACGACGTCGGCACCGACGCGCCGCCTCCCGCGCGCGACCATCCGCACCGCGGCGTGCAGCGCGGCCGTGTGCGACGGCGCGAGGTCGACGTCCTGCGTGCGGGCGCCGACGACGGCGGCGATCGCCTCCCGGGACCCGTCGAGCAGGGCGCGCGCCCGGCGGCCCTCGGCGTGCAGCCGCCGCGGGTCGGCCCATCCCTGGTCGAGAGCCTCGACGAACGCGGCCCGGGCTGCGGGCAGCAGGGGCGCGCGCCCACCGGCGTCGAGCATGACGCGCCGCGGCGCACGGGTGTTCTCGTCGTGCTCGTTCTCCACCCCAGAACCGTATCCGCACGGGTCAACGCGCCGGCGGGGGAGTGTGACGGTGCTGACACGGCGTCGTGAACGGGTGTCACGGGCGACGTGAGAGCCAGTTCGCGCGCTAGGCTGCTCGCGTCGAGGACGAAGGTCCCAGGTGTGTCGCGCCCGTCACAGGGACGACGCGCCGGGGACGTGAGCGAGAGGTCGCCCGTTGCACCCGGAAAACCCCCGCCGGACGCGGCGCCCGGCCCTGAAGTGGGCAGGCATCGCGACGGTCGCTGCTGTGGCCCTGAGCGGCTGCTCGGACCAGGTCCAGCGCGGCTGGATGCCTGGCAACTCGGACGCCGAGATCACGAACCAGACGGGTCGCATCACGGACCTGTGGGTCGGCTCGTGGACCGCCGCCCTCATCGTCGGCCTCATCACGTGGGGCCTGATGCTCTGGTGCGTCGCGGTCTACCGCAAGCGCAAGGACGACGACGTCCTGCCCGTGCAGCTCCGGTACCACGTGCCGCTCGAGATCATGTACGTGATCCTGCCGATCGTCATGGTCGGCGTGCTGTTCTACTTCACGAACCGCGACGTGACCGAGATCACCGACACGTCCGCCGACGCCGACGTCAACATCCAGGTCATCGGCAAGCAGTGGAGCTGGGACATCAACTACCTCGACGACGAGGTGTACGAGACCGGCGAGCACGCGCAGAACGTCGGCACGACCGAGGGCGTCCTCGACGACCAGGTGACCCTCTACCTGCCGGTCGGCGAGTCCGTGCACTTCACGCTCGACTCGCGCGACGTCATCCACTCGTTCTGGGTCCCGGCGTTCCTCTACAAGCTCGACATGATCCCCGGCAAGGAGAACTCCTTCCAGATCACGCCCCAGCAGGAGGGCCTGTACCGCGGCAAGTGCGCCGAGCTCTGCGGCGAGGAGCACTCGTCGATGCTCTTCAACGTCAAGGTCGTCTCGCGCGACGAGTACGACGCGCACATGCAGGAGCTGCGCGACAAGGGCCAGACCGGCGCGCTCGGTCTCGAGTACAGCCGGCTCCAGGACCTGAACAGCGCAACGCAGGAGGAGGAGGACTGATGGCCGCGGTCGCGGAGAACATCCCGGGTCTGGCGCCGTCGCGTCAGACGCTCGGTCGCACCGTGGTCAAGTGGGTCACCTCGACCGACCACAAGACGATCGGCTACATGTACCTGATCACGAGCTTCGTCTGGTTCGTGGTCGGTGGACTGCTCGCGCTGCTGATCCGCGCCGAGCTGTTCACGCCGGGCATGGACGTGTTCCAGTCCAAGGAGCAGTACAACCAGGCGTTCACGATGCACGGCACGATCATGCTGCTGCTGTTCGCGACGCCGTTGTTCGCGGGCTTCGCGAACGTGATCATGCCGCTGCAGATCGGCGCGCCGGACGTCGCGTTCCCGCGACTGAACATGTTCGCGTTCTGGCTCTTCTTCTTCGGCGGGCTCATCGCGGCCGGCGGCTTCCTCACGCCTCAGGGGGCCGCCTCGTTCGGCTGGTTCGCCTACGCTCCGCTGTCGAACACGGTGTACTCACCGGGGATCGGCGGCGACCTGTGGGTGTTCGGGCTCGCGCTCGGTGGCTTCGGCACGATCCTGGGTGCCGTCAACTTCATCACGACGATCGTCACGATGCGTGCCCCCGGCATGACCATGTTCCGGATGCCGATCTTCACGTGGAACACCCTCGTGACGTCGCTGCTCGTCCTCATGGCGTTCCCGCCGCTCGCCGCCGCGCTGTTCGCGCTCGGCGCCGACCGCAGGCTCGGTGCGCAGGTGTTCAACCCCGAGAACGGCGGCGCGCTGCTCTGGCAGCACCTGTTCTGGTTCTTCGGGCACCCTGAGGTCTACATCATCGCGCTGCCGTTCTTCGGCATCATCACCGAGATCCTGCCGGTGTTCAGCCGCAAGCCGATCTTCGGCTACAAGGGACTCGTGTACGCGACGATCGCGATCGCGGCGCTGTCCGTGACCGTGTGGGCCCACCACATGTACGTCACGGGCTCGGTGCTCCTGCCGTTCTTCGCCTTCATGACGATGCTCATCGCCGTGCCGACCGGTGTGAAGTTCTTCAACTGGATCGGCACGATGTGGCGAGGAAAGCTCACGTTCGAGACACCGATGCTGTGGACGATCGGCTTCCTCGTGACGTTCCTGTTCGGCGGCCTGACGGGGATCATCCTGTCCAGCCCCGCGCTCGACTTCCACATCTCCGACACGTACTTCGTGGTCGCGCACTTCCACTACGTGGTGTTCGGGACCGTCGTGTTCGCGATGTTCGCGGGCTTCTACTTCTGGTGGCCGAAGTTCACCGGGAAGATGCTCGACGAGCGCCTCGGCAAGATCCACTTCTGGACGCTGTTCATCGGCTTCCACACCACGTTCCTCGTGCAGCACTGGCTCGGCGTCGTGGGCATGCCTCGCCGGTACGCGGACTACGCGGTCGCCGACGGCTTCACGTGGATGAACCAGCTGTCCACGGTCGGCGCGGTCATCCTGGCGGCCTCCACGCTGCCGTTCTTCTGGAACGTCTACACCACCGCGCGCAACGCGCCCAAGGTGACCGTCGACGACCCGTGGGGCTACGGCGCGTCGCTCGAGTGGGCCACGTCCTGCCCGCCGCCGCGGCACAACTTCACGTCGCTGCCGCGCATCCGGTCGGAGCGTCCCGCGTTCGACCTTCACCACCCCGAGGTCGCCGCCATGGACTTCGTCGAGCCGAACCCCGGTCCGCTGGACTGGGAGGCCGACCGCCGCGGCGAGACCGCCGTCGCCGCCGAGCGTGTGGTGAACGGGACCGGCGAGCCCGAGCAGTCCACGGCGACGATCGTCGAGGACCGCCCGGCGGACGCCGCACGTGACGACGAGGAGGGCACGAAGTGAAGCTCGAGGCCAAGATCTTCGGCTACGGAGTCCTCTTCTTCTTCCCCGTGGGGCTCGTGTACGCGCTGTGGAGCGACGGCGAGCCCGTCGGCACCGTGAGCATCCCGCTCGTCGGTGGCCTGGTCGGCATGATCGGCGCGTACTTCGCGCTGCTCGCGCGCCGGATCGACCCCCGACCCGAGGACGACGAGCACGGCGAGATCGAGCAGGGCGCCGGTGACCAGGGCGTCTACGCGCCGTGGTCGTGGTGGCCCCTGGCGATCGGCGCCTCGGCCGCGATCGTGTTCCTCGGCCTGGCCGTCGGCTGGTGGCTCGTCTACATCGGCGTGGCCGTCGGTGTGATCGCGCTCGTCGGCTGGGTGTTCGAGTTCTCCCGCGGACAGCACGCGCACTGACACTCGCGCACGCAGGCGCACGCGCGACGCGCGTGTGCTGAGCTCAGCTCGTCACGAAGGCCCGACCAGGCAGCTGGTCGGGCCTTCGTCCGTCGCGGGCTCGGCCCGGGCGTCACAGGGTCCGGGCGAGCAGGTCGTGCGCACGACGCAGGACCGCGGGCGCGTCGGCCCGGGCGAGAGCGCCACCCGTGAACGACGGGTCTCGGGTGACCTCGACGCACCCGTCCGGCGGGACGTAGGCCTCGGCGGCGCCTTCGTCGTCGAACTCGATCTCCGCGACGACGAGGCCCGTCAGAGCCCCCTCGAAGACGTCGACGACGTCGTACGACTCGGCGACGCGGTAGCGGCGCTTGGTCAGCGTCGCGGCCGGCAACCCCGCCAGCACGTCGTACTCGGGCTCGTCGAGGTACAGCGTCGTCAACCGTCCCCACGGGTCCCCGGGCAGCTTCTGCGTGAGCTTGAGCTCGAGGGCTCCTGACGGGTGCACGACGCGGCGCAGACGCAGCCGGGTGCCGTCGAGGTAGCGGTCGCTGATCTCGCGGCACTCGCCACCCTGGGGTGGCTCCTCCGCGACGAGGAACCGCCGCTCCCGTTCGGGGAGGGCGAACCTCGACTCACGCGCGACGACACCCATGTGCCCATCATGTCTCGTCCGGGGGACGGCAGAGGGCCGCCCGCACGTGGCGGACGGCCCTCTGCGGGGCGATCAGAGCGCGGGGACGATCAGACCGGAGGTCTGCGAACGGGCGCGCTCGAAGCGCTCCGCCGCGTCGGCCCAGCTGACGATGTTCCACCACGCCTTGACGTAGTCCGCCTTGACGTTGACGTAGTCCAGGTAGAACGCGTGCTCCCACATGTCGAGGACGACGATCGGCACGAGGCCGAGCGGGAAGTTGCTCTGCTGGTCGTACAGCTGGAAGATCGCGAGCTTCTGGCCCACCGAGTCCCAGCCGAGGATCGACCAGCCCGAGCCCTGGATGCCGACGGCGTTCGCGGCGAAGTGCTTCTGGAACGCGTCGAACGAGCCGAAGAACTCGTCGATCGCCGCGGCGAGCTCGCCGGTCGGCTTGTCGCCGCCCTCGGGGGAGAGGTTCTGCCAGAACACGGAGTGGTTGACGTGGCCGCCGAGGTTGAACGCGAGGTTCTTCTCGTGCAGGTTCACCGCCGCGAGGTCGCCGGACTCGCGGGCCTCCGCGAGCTTCGCCAGCGCGGTGTTCGCGCCGGTGACGTAGGCCGCGTGGTGCTTGTCGTGGTGCAGCTCCATGATCCGGCCGGAGATGTGCGGCTCGAGGGCCGCGTAGTCGTAGGGCAGGTCCGGAAGCGTGTAGTCAGCCATTGCGTGAGTACCTCTCCTGCGTCACGCGGGAGCGTCGGCCCCCGCTGGGTACGAG
>NZ_LFKW01000113.1:6202-14813 GCF_001040865.1 Cellulomonas sp. A375-1
CGTCGGGCGTGGTCTCGGATGCTGGATCGGTGGTGCTGCCTGCGCCGACCTGCACGGGCGTGTGGCTCGCGTCGATCTCGTGGTCGGCGTGGCCACCGTGCGCGGCGTGTGCGGCCGCGAGCTCGGCGGGCGTCACCGGCTCGACGCGGTCCTCGTAGAACACCTGCGAGAGCCGCTGGCGCAGCCGGTCGGTGCGGTAGCCCTTGCGGCGCACGCCGCGCGAGTCCTCCGCCGGCTCGATCTCGAGCGGCCGGACGGCCTCGTGCTGCACGCGCAGCCAGCGCTCGTGCGCGTCGAGCGGCTTGTGCACCTCGATGTACTCACCGGAGGCGTACCGCACGATGCGACCCGTCTCGTGCCCGTGGAGCACCAGCTCGCGGTCCTTGCGCTGCAGCCCCAAGCACACGCGCTTGGTGATCACGAACGAGAGCCACGGGCCGACGAACAGCAGCACCCGGAAGGCCCAGGTGATGTCGTTGATCGAGAGGTGGAAGTGCGTCGCGATCAGGTCGTTGGAGCCGGCGAGCACGAGGATCGCGAACGCCACGAGCAGCGACACGCCGAACGCGGTCCGGAACGGGCGGTTGCGCGGGCGGTCGAGCACGTGGTGCTCGTTCTTGTCGCCCGTCGCGAACGCCTCGATGAACGGGTACGCGGCGAGCAGCGTGAACAGGATGCCCGGCACGATCATCGCCGGGATCAGGACGTTCAGGCTGAGCGTGTACTGCCCGATCATGAACTCGGTCTGCCCTGGCATGAGGCGTAGCGCACCCTCGAGGAACAGCATGTACCAGTCCGGCTGGGCTCCCGCGGAGACGGGCGAGGGATCGTACGGGCCGTAGTTCCAGACGGGGTTGATCGACATCGTGCCCGCCATGAGCGCGATCACGCCGAACACCACGAAGAGGTTGAACATCAGCTTGCCTGCATACGCCGGGAGAGCGGGGAAGCCGACGACGTTCGAGTTCGTCCGGCCCGAGCCCGGGTACTGCGTGTGCTTGTGCATCACCATGAGGAACAGGTGGAGCCCGACGAGCGCGAGGATCAACCCGGGCACGAGCAGGATGTGCACCGTGAACAGCCGGGGGATCAGGTCGTGGCCCGGGAACTCGCCACCGAAGACGAAGTACGACAGGAACGAGCCGAGGATCGGGATCGCCTTGACGACACCGTCGGTGATCCGCAGACCGTTGCCGGAGAGCACGTCGTCGGGCAGCGAGTAGCCCGAGAATCCGGCGGCGAGCCCCAGGATCATCAGCACGAAGCCGACCACCCAGTTGATCTCGCGCGGCTTGCGGAACGCGCCCGTGAAGAACACGCGCATCATGTGCACGACGATCGACGCCATGAAGATGAGCGCCGCCCAGTGGTGGATCTGCCGCATGAGCAGGCCGCCGCGCACCTCGAACGACAGGCGCAGCGTCGAGGCCATGGCCTCGGACATCTCGACGCCGTTCATCGACGGCCACGGGCCCTCGTAATGCGTCTCGGCCATGCTCGGGACGAAGAACAGCGTCAGGAACACGCCCGAGATCAGCAGCGTGACGAAGCTGTAGAGCGCGATCTCGCCGAGGAAGAAGGACCAGTGGTCCGGGAAGACCTTGCGCGCGAAGAACTTGACCGCGCCGCCGATGCCGGTGCGCTGGTCGAGGTAGTCGGCCGTGGCGCCGGCCGCCTTCGCCGTGCGGGTCGGGGGAGTCTTGAGGTCGCTCACTTGGTCGCACGCTCCCAGAAGCTCGGGCCGATGGGCTCGGCGAAGTCACTCTGCGCGATCAGGTAGCCCTCGTCGTCGACGGTGATCGGCAGCTGCGGCAGCGGGCGCTTCGCCGGGCCGAACACGACCTTGCAGCTGTCGGCCACGTCGAACGTCGACTGGTGGCACGGGCACAGCAGGTGGTGCGTCTGCTGCTCGTACAGAGCGACGGGGCAGCCGACATGGGTGCAGACCTTCGAGTACGCGACGATGCCCTCGTGCCCCCAGGTCTCGCCCTCGGGGGACTGGTCCGACTTGATGTCGCGCGGGTCCATGCGGACCAGCAGCACAATCGCCTTGGCCTTCTCGTCGAGCATGCCGTGCTCGACCTTGTCGAGACCGTCGGGGATGACGT
This sequence comes from Cellulomonas sp. A375-1, assembly GCF_001040865.1. Classification (NCBI taxonomy): domain Bacteria; kingdom Bacillati; phylum Actinomycetota; class Actinomycetes; order Micrococcales; family Cellulomonadaceae; genus Cellulomonas; species Cellulomonas sp. A375-1. The sequence continues at coordinate 8,311 of NZ_LFKW01000113.1, forward strand.
GCCACACGTCGCCGATCGTCACGTCCGACGCCTTGATCGGACGGTTCGTCGGGTCGGTGTGCAGGCGCGTGCCCTTCTTCCACATCGTGTGCTTGAACTTGCGCACGTTCCAGTCCTCGCCCACGTTGCCGATCAGCGGCACGAGGATGGACAGGGGAAAGAGGGCGAGCGCGGTCACGCCGGCTCCGACGAGCGCACCGCGCCGCGTGAGGCCGGAGTCCTCGCCGCCGTCCTTGAGCATCTGCACGGCGATCTCGCGGGTCTCGTCGGACGAGCGCAGCTCGTGTCGCTCCTCGACGTACTCACGATTGCTCATGAGGACCTTGATGTAGTAGTTCCCGCCGATGCCGATGCCGAGCAGGCACACCGCGAGCCCGAGGCCGAGCACCAGGTTGGACAGGCGCATCGAGCCGACGGTGTCGCCCGGGGGGAGGGCGAAGTAGGCCCAGATGACGGCGATCGTGCCCAGGATCGAGAGCGTGAACAGCGCGAGGACCTGGCGCTCGACGCGCTTGTTGGTCTTCGGGTCGATGTCCGCCTGGCGGGGCTGGTGCTCGTGCAGTCCCGGGTTGTCGAACCGCGCGGGCAGCTCGCCGTGGCCGTCGCCGTGCACCGCGAGGTCGCGGTCGTGGTCGTGGGGGGTGCTCACGAGGACTTCGCTCCGATCCAGACAGAGATGCCGAGCAGCAGGCCGAGGCCGACGACCCAGGCCCACAGGCCCTCGCTCACGGGACCGAGCGAGCCGAGGTCGAGACCGCCCGGTGAACCCTCGCCCTGCTCGTCGATGAACGCGATGATGTCGCGCTTCTCCTCGGGCGTGAGGTTCGCGTCGTTGAAGACCGGCATCGACTGCGGGCCCGTGAGCATCGCCTCGTAGAGGTGCGTGGGCGTCGTCTCCCACAGGTTCGGCGCGAACTTGCCCTGCGAGAGCGCGCCACCGGCGCCAGCGGCGTTGTGGCACATCGCGCAGTTGGTGCGGAACAGGGCCATGCCGGACGCGGGGTTGCCGAGCGCGGGGTCGACCATCTCCGCGGTGGGGATGGCCGGGCCGGCACCGAGCGTCGCGACGTAGGCGGCGAGCTGGCCGATCTGCTCGTCGGTGAACTGCACCGGCTTGGCCTGTGCCTGCGGGCCGCTCATCTGCATGGGCATGCGGCCTGTGCCGACCTGGAAGTCGACCGCGGCGGCGCCCACGCCGATGAGGGACGGCGCGCTGTCGGTGCCGGACGCGGACGGTCCGTGGCAGGTGGAGCAGTTGGCCTGGAACAGCTTCTCGCCGGCGGTGATGTCGTCAGCGGTCGCGGTCTTCGTGACGGCCTCGGCCGACGAAGGGGCGACCACCGCGTACACCGCACCGACGAGCAGCAGCGCCAGCAGGAGCAGCATCGCGGGTGCGCGCCGGTCGTGCCTGCGGGCTGCGAGTGCCTTCACGGATCGGTCCTCGTCTCGCTTCGGTGGGTCAGTGGGGCGGGGCGTGCGGCTCAGCGCAGCAGGTAGATGACCGCGAACAGCGCGATCCAGACGACGTCGACGAAGTGCCAGTAGTACGACGTCACGATCGCGGTGGTCGCCTCGTGGTGACCGAACCGCTTGGCCGAGAACGACCGGCCCAGCAGGAACAGGAAGGCGATCAGGCCGCCGACGACGTGCAGCCCGTGGAAGCCGGTCGTGAGGAAGAAGACGGAGCCGTACGGGCTCGAGGAGATCGTCAGGCCGTGCTCGACGAGCTCGGCGTACTCGAAGATCTGGCCCCCGATGAAGAACGCGCCCATGAGGTAGGTCAGCGTCATCCACTCGTTCATGCCCCAGCGGTTGACCTGCAGCAGCGAGCCGCTGCGCACCGGCTGGAAGCGCTCGGCGGCCCACACGCCCATCTGGCACGTCACCGACGACAGCACCAGGACGGTCGTGTTGATCGCCGCGAACGTGAGGTTGAGCTTCGCGGTCTGCTCGGCGAACTCGTCAGGGACGGCGGCACGCACCGTGAAGTACATGGCGAAGAGGCCGGCGAAGAACATGAGCTCGCTGGCCAGCCACACGATCGTCCCGACCGACACTGGGTTCGGTCGGTTGACGCTCACGTGGGGGGCGGTGCGAGGGGCAGCCGTTGCGGTCGACACGGTCGCCATTATGGCGGATAGAGCGCCCGCATGGGCCATTGGACCCACGCGTGCCGGGCGGTAAATGTCACACCGTCAGGATCATGACCGTGTGAGAGCCCTGTGCGAGGCCCGTGATCATGCTGCGGGCGACGTGTCGGCACGCTCGTGCCGGACGCCTCGTCGTGTCCTGCATCACGCCGTGCCAAGATGCTTCACGACGCCTGCCGAGACGAGTGAGGACCCAGATGAGCACCGCGCACGACCCAGCCGCCGCGACCCACGGACCGCGGATCGTCCTGTACAGCGACGACGTCGACGTGCGCGCGCAGGTCAGGCTCGCGATCGGCCCGCGGCTCGAGCACGGCGCGCCTGAGATCGAGTGGGTCGAGACCGCGACGCCCGCAGCGGTGGTCGCGACGACCGAGGCCGGGGGCGTGGACCTGCTCGTCCTCGACGGCGAGGCCGACAAGCTCGGCGGCATGGGTCTGGGCCGTCAGCTCAAGGAGGAGGTCTACCGCTGCCCTCCCGTGCTCGTCCTGACCGGCCGGCCGCAGGACGCCTGGCTCGCCTCGTGGTCCAACGCCGACGCGACCGTGAGCCGCCCGCTCGACCCGCGCGAGCTCCACACCGCGGTCGTCGATCTCCTGGCGTCGCGGGCCGTCGCGGGATGAGCAGCGCCTTCACCTGGCCGGACCTGCTCACCGGGCTCGTCGCGCGGCAGGACCTGACGTCCGCGCAGGCGTCCTGGGCGATGGACGAGATCATGCGCGGTGAGGCGTCACCCGTGCAGATCGCCGGTTTCCTGGTCGGGTTGCGCGCCAAGGGGGAGACGGTCGACGAGCTGTCCGGCCTCGCCGAGACGATGCTCGCGCACGCCCAGCGCATCGAGGTGCCCGGCCGCAGCGTCGACATCGTCGGGACCGGCGGCGACCGCGCGCACACCGTCAACATCTCCACGATGGCCGCGCTCGTGATCGCCGGCACGGGGCTGCGTGTCGTCAAGCACGGCAACCGCGCGGCCTCGTCGTCGTCGGGCTCAGCGGACGTGCTCGAGCAGCTCGGCATCCGGCTGGACCACTCGCCCGAGCGCGTCGCGCAGATCGCGGCCGAGGCCGGCATCACGTTCTGCTTCGCGCAGGTCTTCCACCCGTCGTTCCGGCACACCGCGGTCGCGCGCGCGGGGCTCGGCATCGCCACCGCGTTCAACTTTCTCGGCCCGCTCACCAACCCGGCGCAGCCGGCGTCCGCCGCGATCGGCGTCGGCGACGGGCGCATGGGCCCGCTCATCGCGGGCGTGCTCGCCCGTCGGGGGACCAGCGCTCTGGTCTTCCGTGGTGAGGACGGGCTCGACGAGATCGCGCCCACCGACTCGACGCGCATCTGGGAGGTCAGGGGCGGCGCGGTCACCGAGCACCTCGTCGACTGGCGCGAGCTGGGTGTCGAGCGGGTCGAGCTCGCGGCGCTCCGCGGTGCCGACGCGGCCCACAACGCCGGTGTCGCCCGTGCCCTGCTCGATGGTCAGCCCGGGGCGGTGCGCGAGACCGTGCTGCTCAACGCGGCGGCCGCGCTCGTCGCGGACGGCACCCTGGCAGGGACGGGCGAGGGGATGCTGCTCGAGCGGCTCGCTGCTGGGGTCGAGCACGCTCGCGCCTCGGTCGACAGCGGCGACGCGCGAGCGGCCCTGGAGCGCTGGCAGCGCGCGAGCGCGTAGTCCGCACCGCGCGTCGGCGCAGTCTGTCGTCCGTGGTCGGTCCGGCGCGCCCTCAGTCCTCGAGCCCCAGAGCGAACGCCTGGTCGAGGTCGTGCTGGCTGTACGTGCGGAAGGCGATGTACGTCTGGGTGCGGAGCACACCCTCGACCTTGCTCACGCGGTCGGCGATGACGTCGGCGAGGTCGTCGTGCTCACGCACACGGACGAGGGCGATGAGGTCGACCTCGCCGGTCACGGAGTAGACCTCGCTCACGCCGCGGATGTCGGCGATCGCGGAGGCCACCTCGGGGATGCGCGCGGCGTCGGTCTCGATGAGGACGATGGCGGTCAGCATGGTGGTCATCATGCCGCGACCCGCTCACGCCGTGCGAGGCATCGCCGCGTGGCGCGTCAGGTCGACCGACCCGGGTGCCTCGGCGTGGGGGCGGTCGGCGGGCCTCGGCGCCGGGCGCCCGAGGACGGCGGCTGCGTGCGCCGCGATGGCGGCGGCGGGTTCGACGTCGCCGAGCGCGGTGCGCACGGGCAGCGCCCACGTGCCGACGACGTCGACGATCCGCACGCCCGGTCGCTCCAGCCAGTCCAGGACCAGGTCCGCCTCCTCGGGGTGCGCCGCGGGCGCAGGAGCGACCGGTGCCGCGACGTGCTCGGCCGTGGTGCGCAGCGTCGCGATCGTCGGACGCGGGTCGGTCATCCGGTCCACGCGTGCGGTCGCCGCGAGCCTGCCGTGGCGCACGAGCACGATCTCCCAGCCGCCGTCGTCCGCGCGTCGTGCCGCCACGATCTCCTCGCACCGCGCGACGGGCCCGACCCGCTGCGCACGTGCGGCCCCCCGGAGGAAGGCGCCGAGCCGGTCGCGCACGGTCGCGGCCTCCTCGAAACGCTGCTGGTCCACGAGCGCCTCGATGCGTTCCGCGTGGGCCGCGACCACCGGCGCCGGGTCGCCGAGCATCGCGGCGCGGACGCGCTCGACGACCTCACCGTAGCCGTGCTGGTCCTGCTCGCCGATGCAGGGGGCGCCGCACCGGCCCATGTCCGCCAGGGCGCAGGCGGACGCCGCCGCGGGTGCGACCAGCGGCAGGCGCCGCGTGCACTGCCGGATGGCGAAGCTCTCCTGCAGGGCCTCGAGAGCCAGGGTCGCCGTGCCCTGCGAGCCGAAGGGGCCGACGTAGGTGGCGCCAGGCTCGTCGCGCACCTCCCGCACGACGGACAGGCGCGGGTAGGGCTCGCTCGTCAGCCGGACCCAGGGCATCCGCTCCGGGAAGCGCGAGCGGCGGTTGTAGCGCGGGGAGTGCTCCGCGATCAGGCGCAGCTCGCGCACGCGAGCCTCGAGCGGGGTCGCGCACACCACCGGGTCGACGCGCTCGGCGATCCGAACCATCTCCTGGATGCGGCTGCGCTTCTCCGACGACGTGAAGTACGAACGGACGCGCGTGCGCAGCGAGGTCGTCGACGTGCCGACGTAGAGCACCTCGTCGTGCGGGCCGCGGAACAGGTAGACGCCCGGCGCGTCCGGCAGACCGTCGGCGAGCGTCCGCTTGCGGCGCACCTCCTGCGGGACAGGGTCGGTCGCGGTCGCCAGGTCTTCGAGGTGCGTGACCCCGAGCGGGCCGAGCCGGGCCAGGAGCGCGTGCAGGACGTCGACCGTCGCCCGGGCGTCGTCCAGCGCGCGGTGGTTGGGGGTGACTGCCGCGCCGAACAGCGCGGCGAGAGTGCTGAGCTTGTGGTTCGGCGCCTCGTCGCGCGTCACGACGCGGCGGGCCAGCCGCACGGTGTCGACCACGCGGTAGCCGGGCCACGCGTGCCCGGTCCGCGCGGCCGCGGCCCGCAGGAAGCCGACGTCGAACGGCGCGTTGTGGGCGACGAGCACCGCGTCGCGCGCGAACTCGAGGAACGACGGGAGGACCTCGTCGATCCGCGGCGCCCCGACGAGCATCGACGACGTGATCCCGGTCAGCACCTGGATGAACGGGGGAACCGGACCGCCCGGGTCCACGAGCGTCTGGAGCTCGCCCAGCACCTGCCCGCCGCGCACCTTGACCGCACCGATCTCGGTGATCGCGCACTCCGCGGGAGTCCCGCCGGTCGTCTCGAGGTCGACGACGACGAACGTGACCTCGCTGAGCGGCGTGCCGATCTCGTCCAGGGCGAGCTGCACTGCCGTGCCGTCGGTCGCCGCTCCCGCCCAGACGGGGCGCAGGCGGTGCAGGCTCGACGACATGCCGGTGACGGTACCCGCGCTGTCCGACACGCCTCGCGCGGCATCGGTCCGCGTGTCGCGAACGGCGCGCAGAGCGCGCCCGGCCGTCGGGCGTCGTCGGACGGCGCGGCCGTGCGCGCGACGCCGCGCACCGCGGCCTAGGGTGACCGCATGGCCGACGACGCGCAGGTCCCAGCAGCGCTGCGCGCGGAGATCGTCGCGCTGGCGGCCAGGACGCTGGCCGGATACGACCCCGCCGCGGTCCCCGCCACGCTGCGTCGCGTGGCCGCCTTCGCGCCCGCGAAGCGCGCCGTCGCCGGTGCGGTGCCGCTGTGGTCGGCGTTGCAGGAGGAGTCGTTCAGGGCGCGCGTCTGCCGCACCTGGGCAGGGGAGCACCCTGACCTGGCCTCGCGCCTCGGAGTCGTGGACGTCGCGGTGCACACGGCAGCGGACACCACGACAGCGGACACCACGACAGCGGACACCACGACAG
>NZ_LFKW01000114.1:0-1519 GCF_001040865.1 Cellulomonas sp. A375-1
CGCTACGGCACGCTGACCTCGTTCGACGAGACCAACGCGCTCGCGCTCGCGCTCGGCACCGACCTCGCGGAACGCGCGGTGCGCGACGCGTTGCGCACCGCGGGCCTCGACCCGCACGACGTCGACCACCTCATGCTCACGACCGTGACCGCGATCGGGGCCCCCTCGCTCGACGCCGCCCTCGTCGACCGGCTCGGGCTGCGGCCCGACGTCACGCGCCTGCCCAGCTTCGGGCTCGGGTGTGCGGGCGGTGCCGCGGGGCTCGCGCGCGTGCACGACCACGTGACCGCGCACCGTGACCACGTCGCCGTGCTCGTCAGCGTCGAGCTGTGCTCCCTGACGCTGCAGCGGGACGACGACTCGACCGCCAACCTCGTCGCGAGCGGGCTGTTCGGGGACGGCGGCGCGGCCGTGGTGATGGTCGGCGACGACCGCGAGCCACCGCGGGGCACCTCGGGCGCGACGCGGCGCGTCTGGGCGGACGCGCCGCGCGTCGTCGGCGCTCGCAGCGTCCTCTACCCCGGTTCCGGCGACGCGCTCGGCTGGCGGGTCGGGGCCTCGGGGCTGCGCATCGTGCTGTCCGGTGGGCTGCCGGACGTCGTGCGGGCGCACGTGGCCGACGACGTGAAGGCGCTGCTCACCGCGCACGGCGCGGTGCTCGACGACGTGCGCACGTGGGTCGTGCACGCCGGGGGACCCAAGATCCTCGAGGCCGTGCAGGACGCGCTCGACCTGCCGCGCGACGCGCTCGCCCGGTCGTGGGCGAGCCTGGCGCGGGCCGGCAACCTCTCGTCCGCGTCGGTGCTGCACGTGCTCGCCGACACGCTCGCGGGCTCCCCGACGAGCGCGCCGGGCACGGCCGCGGGCACGACGACAGGCGCGACGACACGCGGGACGGCCACCGCGACGGACGCACCCGGTGCGCTCGGGGTGGTCGCCGCGTTCGGGCCGGGGGTGGGCGCCGAGCTCGTCGCGCTGCGCTGGCCGTCCGACGAGCGGAGGGCCGCGTGAGCCTCGCGCTGTACACGGCGCTCGTCCTGGCCACGGGCGTCGAACGGCTCGCCGAGCTCGTCGTGTCCGCACGGCACGCCCGCTGGTCGTTCGAGCGCGGGGGCCGCGAGAGCGGGCGCGGGCACTTCCCGGCGATGGTCGCGCTGCACACCGGGCTCCTGGTGGCGTGCATCGCCGAGGCGTGGCTCGCCGACCGGCCGTTCCTGCCCTGGCTGGGCTGGCCCGCGCTCGTCGTGGTGCTCGCGTCGCAGGCGCTGCGGTGGTGGTGCATCGCGGTCCTGGGACCGCAGTGGAACACGCGCGTGATCGTCGTCCCGGACCTGCCGCTCGTGCAGCGCGGCCCGTACCGGCTGCTGCGCCACCCGAACTACGTCGCCGTGGTCGCCGAGGGCATCGCGCTGCCGCTCGTGCACACCGCGTGGGTCACCGCCCTGGCGTTCACGCTGCTCAACGCGGTGCTCCTGCTCGGCTTCCGCATCCCCGCCGAGGAGCGCGCGTTGGCGCACGC
>NZ_LFKW01000115.1:0-8968 GCF_001040865.1 Cellulomonas sp. A375-1
CGGCCCACTGCGGCTCGGCCGGGTCTCCGGCGGGCGCGTCGGGCACGGCGGTCTGCTCGACCGGGACCACGGCGTCCGCGCCCGGGGGCAGCGGTGCGCCGGTCATGATCCGGACCGCGGTGCCCGGGGCGACCTCGGGCTCGGCGGCGGAGCCGGCCGCGACGTCACCCACCACGCGCAGGACGACACCCGCGTCCACGGCCGCCGCCGCGACGCCCGCCGCGCGGACCGCGTACCCGTCCATCGCGGAGTTGTCCCATCGCGGCAGCGCGGCCTGCGTGGTCACGTCGGCGGCGAGGACGAGCCCCAGCGCGTCGAGCAGCGGGACCTCGGTGGCCGGCAGCGGCGCCGCCAGCGCGAGCGTCGCTGCCCGGTGCTCGTCGAGCGACCGCACGTGTACCCCTCTCGTCGTCGCCCGATGCTCCCACGCCCGCCCCACCCCGTGCGCCGCACCACGCGCCCCGCCGTCCCGTCGGTGCAGCGATGGATCCGTCGGTGCAGCGATGGATGCAGGGTGCGCGCAGCGCAGAGGCATCCGTCCTGCATTCATTCGTGCATCGAGCGCCCGACGACGTGGGCGCCGGCTGGTGGGTCAGCGGTGGGATGTCGCCGTCGGCGCGTGGGAGAGCCAGGCGACGATGCCGCCCGTGAGGTTCGACGCGTCGATCCCTGCCGCGCGCAGCACCTGCGCGGCGGCGTGCGAGCGGGCACCCGCATGGCACACCACGACGACCGCCGGACCGTGCGACCAGTCGTGCAGCGCGGAGCCGTCGAGCACCGTCGCGAGCGGCACGGGCACCGCGCCCGGGAACGGTGCAGCGGCGATCTCGTACGGCTCACGGACGTCCACGACGACGACACCGTCGGCCGCGTCGGCGATCCGCGCCGCGAGCTCGTCGGCGCTGACCTGGGGCACGCGGTCCGCGGGCGAGACCGGCGACGGCCCGGGCGCCTGCGCCGGGACCTGCACCGACGAGCCCGCCGGCGACGGCTCCCCCGTCGGCGCCTCGTCCCGCGCGTCGGCCCGCCCCGCGTCGGCCCCCGGACGCGACGACCGCGCGAGTGGAACCTCGGTCCAGCGCGAGCGCAGTGCGTCGAGCACCAGCACGCGGCCGAGCAGCGGCTCGCCGAGCCCGCACACGAGCTTGACCACCTCGGTCGCCATGAGCGAGCCGACCTGCCCGCACAGCGCCCCGAGCACGCCGGCCTCGGCGCACGAGGGCACCTCGTCGGGGCCGGGCTCGACCGGGAACAGGTCGCGCAGCGTCACGCCGCCGCCCGGCGCCGCGGACCAGAACACCGACACCTGCGCGTCGAACCGCAGCACCGACCCCCACACGACGGGGATGCCGAGCGCCGCGGCGGCGTCGGAGACGAGGTAGCGCGTGGGGAAGTTGTCCGTCCCGTCAACGACGACGTCGTACCCGCCGAGGATCTCGCGCGCGTTGTCGCGGGTCAGACGGACGGCGTGCGGCACGACGACGATGCTCGGGTCGAGGTGGTGCACCGCGTCGCGGGCCGAGTCCACCTTGGGCCGGCCCACGTCCGACGAGCCGTGGACGACCTGCCGCTGCAGGTTGGACACGTCGACCTCGTCGTCGTCGACGATCCCGAGCGTCCCGACACCCGCCGCGGCGAGGTACTGCAGCACGGGCGCCCCGAGCCCGCCCGCACCGAGCACGCACACGCGCGCGGCGCGCAGCCGCCGCTGCCCGACGAGCCCGATCCCCGGCAGGAGCAGGTGCCGCGAGCTGCGCGCCATCTGCTCAGCGGTCAGCTCTCCGCCCGGCTGCACCAGCGCTGAGTTCCCCACCCCCCCAACCTACGACCGTCCCGCCCCCGACCCCCGACGACCCAGCGACTGCTCCGGGTCTCGGCGCCGTCAGCCGGAGCAAGCGCTGGGTCATCCCAGGAACCCGGACGACCCAGCGACTGCTCCGGGGAAGGGCGGCGGTGGCCGGAGCAAGCGCTGGGTGGTCGGTCGTGGCTGGGGTCAGTCGAAGTCGAGGAGGTCGCCCAGCCAGGACTCGCGCTTCTTCTTGCGCCGGTAGCGCGGGTCGTCGTACCGCGGGTCGCCCGACGAGCCGTAGCGCGAGCGGTCGTCGTCGCGCCGCCGCTCGTCGTAGCGCGGCTCGTCGTACCGGGGGGCGTCGTGGCGGGGGGCGTCGTAGCGAGGAGCGTCGTAGCGGGGTGCGTCATGGCGGGGCTCGGCGCCTGCGGGCGGCGTGCCGTAGGGGGGCGGCGTCGCAGCGGCACCGGGCGCCGGCGGTGCCCCGGGTGTCGAGACCGCCGCGGCGCGGTCGAGGATCTTGTCCAGCTCGCCGCGGTCGAGCCACACGCCGCGACAGGTCGGGCAGTAGTCGATCTCGACCCCCTGCCGCTCGGACATGACCAGCTCGGCCTGGTCGACGGGGCACTTCATGGCGCGCTCCTGACGGGATGAGGGCTGCTGACGCCACACCAACGACCGAGCGGCCGCGGACGTGCCCGGTTCGTCGGGCTCACGCGGTCGCCAGCGTGCGCTGCCACGCGACGATCCGGTCGACCGCCGCGCGCACCACCTCGACCGACGACGCGAACGACAGCCGCACGTACCGCGACCCGTCGACGGGGTCGAAGTCGGTGCCGGGCGTCAGGGCGACGCCCGCCTCGTCGAGCAGGCCCGCGCACCACGTGACCGAGTCGAGCCCGGACGCGGACACGTCGCCGTACAGGTAGAACGCGCCGTCGGCGGGGGCGACGTGGGTCCAGCCGAGCTCGGGCAGTCGCGACAGCAGCAGTGCGCGGGCGGCCGCGTACCGCTCGACGTTCTCGCGTGCGGCGGCCATGCCCTCGGGCGAGAACGCCGCGATGCCCGCGTGCTGCGCGAGGGCGGGCGGGCACAGCGCCACGTTGCCCGCGAGCGCGTCGACGGGCGCGACGAGGTCGTCGGGCAGGACGAGCCAGCCCAGGCGCCACCCGGTCATCGCCCAGTACTTGGAGAACGAGTTCACCACGACGGCGCCCGAGCCGAGGTAGCGCGCGGCGGTCGCGACCCTCGCGTCGGTGTAGGTGATGCCGTGGTAGATCTCGTCGCTGACCAGGCGCACGCCGTGCTCGCCGCACCAGTCGGCGAGGGCCTCGAGCTCGGCGGCGTCGATCATGGTCCCGGTCGGGTTCGCGGGTGAGGCGACGACGAGCCCGTCGAGCGGCTGGGCCGCGTGCGCCTCCTCGAGCATGGCGACGGTCGGCTGGAACCGGGTCTGCGGCCCGGCTGCGAGCTCGACGACCTCGCAGCCGAGCGCCGCGAGGATGTTCGTGTAGGCCGGGTAGCCGGGGCGTGCGAGAGCCACGCGGTCGCCCACGTCGAACGCCGCGAGGAACGCGAGCATGAACCCGCCCGACGAGCCCGTCGTCACCGCGATGCGCGCGGGGTCGAGAGCGACGCCGTACCAGTCCCCGTAGTGAGCGGCGATCGCGGCGCGCAGCCCGGGCGCCCCGAGCGCCTCGGTGTAGCCGAGGTCCCCGCTGGTCAGCAGCTCGATCGCGCGCTGCCGCACCACGTCGGACGCCCCGGTGGCGGGTTCGCCCGCGCACAGGTTGAGCACGTCCTCCCCCGCCGCCCGCCGGGCGTTGGCGGCGGCGATGATCTCCATGACGGCGAACGGCGGCACATGCGCGCGAGCAGCAACCTTCACGCCCCCCATCCTGCCCGCCCCCACCACCCCCCACCCGACGATCCCGCCACGGGCACGCCACCCACCGCGCGGCACGCCACCCACCGCGCGGCGCGCCACCCACCGCGCAGCACTCCCCTCACCGCGCAGCACGCCACTCACCGCGCGGTGAGTGCAGGGATGAATGCAGATCACACCACCTGGAACGGCACCTCCCCTGCATTCATCCCTGCACCCACCGGGCTCGCGGCGGGGAGCGGGGGTGGGCAGGGCACGTGGGGCCGCGGCGCGGCGGAGCAGGAGGGGGTGGGTGGGGTCAGGGGTGGAGGGTGGCGCGGAGGTGGGCGACGACGCCCGCGGTGGCGGCCTCGATCTGGGTGAGGCAGTCCTCGAAGTCCTGCATGCCGCCGTACCAGGGGTCGTCGATGTCGAGCACGTGCTCGGGCTCGCCGGGGCCGACGACCGGCGCGGCCGGGTCGAAGCGGCGCAGCATGACGATCCGGTCGGCCACCTCGGCGGGGGCCATGCGGCGCAGCGTGCGGGCGTGCTGCGCGGTCGCGGGCAGGATCAGGTCGCGCGTGCTCAGCTCGGTCGCGGTGATCCGGTGCGCGTGGTGCCCGTCGCCGGTCGGGTAGCCGTGCGCGGCGAGCACCGCCCGCGCGCGGCGGTCGACGGGGTTGCCGTGCTCCTCGTCGGACACGCCCGAGGAGTCGACGACGACCTCGTGGGCCAACCCGGCTTCCTCGAGGCGCGCCCGCAGCACGATCTCCGCCATGGGCGAGCGGCAGATGTTCCCGGTGCACACGGTCATCACGCGGTAGGTCACGCCCGTCATCTTGGCCCACGGAGCCCCACGGGTCCGGACAAGGCCCCGGCGACCGCCCGCACGTGCGCGTCCGAGCAGGTGCCAGACCGTTCCGCTTGACATCAGGCGCCCCCGGCAGCAATCTGGCCATAGCGCTGGTGACACGAGTCAACGGACATTGCGCCTCGACGTGGAGGCGTGCGTCGCGGGCGCTGCGAACCGGTGCCCGTCACCACTGCTCTGACCGACCCGCTTCCCGCAACGTCGCGCGAAGTCGGTCGGATCGCGTCCGGCGGATGTCCCCCTGACTCCGCCGGTGACCTACGCTGCCCGACCCGTCCCCGGCGTCCGGCAGCCGAGAAACGGAGATGCCCGGATGCCTGCCCACGCCGATCCGTCGCGCGCCCGCCCCCTCCCGATCCCCGACCGCCGCGTCGTCGTCGCCCTCGTGGCGGCCGCGGCGCTCGTCGTGTCGCTGCTCCAAGCCGTGGCGATGTCGCCACGTGCCGACGCCGCGAACGTCGGCTCCGGGAGCTACGCCGACGCGATCCCGGCCGGGGGCGCCGTCCCCACCGAGTGCAACAACACCCCGATCACCAACCCCCGCGCGCACGTCACGAGCAACTTCCCGGCGGGCGCGATCCCGACGAACGACTGGTGGACCTCGCTGCTGTGGCGCAAGTTCGACTGCGCCTCGATCTCCGAGAACCTCATGGCGCACCCCGCGGCGTTCCACGCGTTCACCAACGGGCTCGGCATGAGCTACCCGACCAACGCGAGCATCTCCGGCACGGCGACGGGCGTCTCCGAGTACCACTACTCGTACGCGGAGGACGTGCGCATCGGCATCGCGGGCCTCACCGCCGACGGCAAGGTCGACGGCTACTCCGACTGGACCGTGAGCGAGCTGTGGAGCAGCGGCGGCAACAGCCTGCGCACCACGTTCGGCCACGGCCTGCCCTTCGTCTACGCGACCAAGACCGGCGGCAACGCGACGCTCACGACGACCGGCACGCCGACCGTCTGGAGCACCGCGAACGGCGCGGTCGGCTTCAGCGTCAACGGCCACGACTACGCGGCATTCGGCCCGACGGGCTCCACGTGGTCGGTGTCCGGCACGACGATCAGCTCGTCGCTCAACGGCGGCGCGTACTTCTCCGTCGCGGTGCTCCCGTCGACGGGCAGCGCGTCCGGCCGCGCCGCGGCGCTCGCGGCGTACGCCCCGTACGCGCACAACCACGTCACGGGCACCAAGGTCTCGTGGTCGTACGACGAGTCCGCGGCCAAGCTCACCGCGACGTACCAGTTCACGACGACCGCCAAGCAGGCCGGCAGCGCGGGAACGGTCTTCGCGCTCTACCCGCACCAGCGCGACAACCTCGCCGGGACCACGCTGAGCACGTACTCCTACGTCTCCCCGCGCGGCCCGATGCGCGTCGCGATCGGTGCGTCGCAGTTCCAGACCGTCACGCCCTTCAACGGCGTGCTGCCGCAGCTCGCGAACACCGGCTTCACGTCCGGCGCCGACGTCAACCAGCTCAACGGCTACGTCAACGAGGTCGCGGGCACGGACCCGTTCGCGGGCTTCGGTGAGGACACGTACTGGACGGGCAAGGCGATCGGGCGGGCCACGCAGGTCGCGCAGATCGCCAACCTCACCGGCAACACGGGCGCGCGCGACGCGCTGCTCGGCAAGGTCAAGACGCGGCTCACCGACTGGATGACCGCCTCGCCCGGCGAGACGCAGCGGCTGTTCGCGTACGACTCGAGGTGGGGCACGCTCATCGGCTACCCCGCGTCGTACGGCTCGGACACCGACCTCAACGACCACCACTTCCACTACGGCTACTACGTGGTGGGCGCCGCGACCGTCGCGCAGTTCGACCCGGCCTGGGCGGCGGACTCGGCGTACGGCGGCATGGTCAACACCGTCATCAAGGACGCCGCCAACTGGGACCGCAACGACACGCGCTTCCCGTTCCTGCGCGACTTCGACATCTACGCGGGCCACGACTGGGCGGCCGGGCACGGCGCGTTCGGGGCGGGCAACAACCAGGAGTCGTCGTCGGAGGGCATGAACTTCGCGAGCGGGCTCATCCAGTGGGGTCAGGTCACGGGCAACAAGACGGTCCGCGACCTGGGCATCTACCTCTACACGACGCAGGCCTCGGCCATCGAGAACTACTGGTTCGACACCGACGACGAGGCGTTCCCGGCCGCGTTCGGGCACTCGACGGTCGGCATGGTGTGGGGCGACGGCGGCGCCTACGCCACCTGGTTCAGCGCCGAGCCGGAGATGATCCAGGGCATCAACCTGCTGCCGTCCACGGCCGGCCACCTGTACCTGGGCTACGACCCCGCGTACATCGGCCGGAACATCGCCGAGCTCGAACGCAACAACGGCGGCCCGGCCACGGTGTGGAAGGACATCATCTGGGAGTTCCAGGCCCTGGCCGACGCCCCGACCGCGCTGTCCCAGTTCCGCTCGCAGGCGGGCTCGTACACGATCGAAGAGGGCGAGTCGCGGGCCCA
Organism: Cellulomonas sp. A375-1; assembly: GCF_001040865.1. Lineage (NCBI taxonomy): Bacteria > Bacillati > Actinomycetota > Actinomycetes > Micrococcales > Cellulomonadaceae > Cellulomonas > Cellulomonas sp. A375-1. Next base: position 6,994 of record NZ_LFKW01000115.1, read on the forward strand.
CACCTTCTACTGGCTGAAGAACCTGGCCGGTGTGGGGACGGTCGACCGGTCGGTCACGGCGAACACCCCGCTGCACGCGGTGTTCGTCAAGAACGGGGTGCGGACGTACCAGGCCGCGAACATGGGCTCGTCGGCCGTGACGGTGCGCTTCTCGAACGGCGTGACGCTGAACGTCCCGGCGCGCTCGGTCGCGAGCTCGACGGGCGGCACGACGAACCCCACGCCGACTCCCACGCCCACACCCAGCCCGACGCCCACGCCGTCGCCGACCCCCAGCCCCACGCCGTCGCCGACACCGAGCCCGACCCCCAGCCCGACCCCGAGCCCCACGCCGACGCCCGGCACGGGCATCCCCGCCACGTCCCGCATCCAGGCGGAGGCGTACGCGGCGGCGTCGGCGGTCGCCGTCGAGGCGACCGAGGACCTCGACGGTGGCTCGAACGTCGGCTGGATCTCGAACGGCGACTGGCTGCGCTTCGACCGGGTGGACTTCGGCAGCACGCCGCGCACCCAGTTCGTGGCGCGGGTGGCCTCGGGTGCGATCAACGGCGCGAGCGGCCTGGTCCAGGTCCGGCTCGACAGCCCGACCGCGGCACCGGTCGGGAGCTTCGCGATCGCGAGCACCGGCGGCTGGCAGGCGTGGCGCACGGTCCCGGCGAACATCGCGGGCACCACGGGCCGGCACACCGTCTACCTCACGTTCGAGTCCGGCCAGCCGGCGGACTTCGTGAACGTCAACTGGTTCACGTTCCAGTGACCGTGAGGTAGTCCCGAGCAGCAGGGCCCCCGCCGTTCGCACCCGGCGGGGGCCCTGCTCGCGTCCGGGCGCGTCGCTCTCAGGCCGCGTTCTCTCAGGCAGTGCCGCTCTCAGGTCGAGGCGCGCTCGAGCACGTGGAACACGTCGTCGGGCCGGACGGGCGGCTCGAGCGACGGGTCCAGCGCGGCCAGCACGGACGCCGCGAGGTACTCGGCCTGCGCGTCGATGGCCTGCCACACGGTCGTCAGCGGCGGCGACGCGAGGCGCGCGACGGGGATGTCGTCGACCCCGATCACCGCGAGGTCGTCCGGCACCACGAGCCCGGCGGCGGTGGCGCCGGCCAGCACCGCGAGCGCGACCTCGTCGTTGTACGCCGCCACGGCGGTCACGGGTACGGCGTCGTCCCGCCACCCGCGCACGGCCGCCGCCGCCGACTCCACGGTGAGGTCCACGGTCGTCACGCGCGGCTCGGGCAGACCCAGGCGCGCGCACTCGGCGCGCACGCCGGCGAGGCGACGGTCGGCGAAAGCGACCAGGCGGTCGTCGGCCGGTGCGGCGTACGCCAGCGCGCGGTGGCCGCGGGCCACGAGGTGCTCGACCTGCAGGCGGCCGATGCTCGTCTGCGGCACGACGAACGTCTCGGGGTGCGGGTCCTCGTCGAGCGCCGAGCCGACGACGACGATGCCCGAGCGGGTCATCGCCCGCGCGTCGGCCGCCGCGAACGGCACCAGCCCGAGCACCGCGCACGGCGTCACCGCGCGCCACAGCTCCGCGAGCGGGCGCGAGCCGCGGCTGATGTGCACGAGCACCGACAGCCCGTGCTCGGCGAGCGAGGTGGTGACGTGGTCGATGAGCGTGTCGAGCACCGGCCCGACCGTCCAGTCGGGCAGGACGCACAGCACGAGGTCGCTGCGCCCGGAGCGCAGCGCGCGAGCAGCGGCGGACGGCGTGTAGCCGAGCCGGCTGGCCGCCTCGAGCACGCGCCGCCGTGTGGCCTCGGTGATGACGACGCCGGCCTTGGCGTTGAGCACGTAGCTCACGGTGGTGCGGGAGACGCCGCTCTCGCGTGCGACATCAGCACTGGTGACCCGCACGGCTCCCCTCCTCGCGACCCCGGCACGGCTGCGCTGATCGTAGACCTGATCAGCGACGACGCAGCCGGCCGGACAGCGCCGTGCCGCGCGCACACGGGTGACGTGCACGCGCGGCACGGACCGC
>NZ_LFKW01000115.1:9007-15521 GCF_001040865.1 Cellulomonas sp. A375-1
TCGCGGGAGCGGATGCCGGTGCCACCGGCCCCGAGGTCAGCGCACCGTGAGGGTGCGGGACGCGGTGACCGGCAGGTACGAGGTCGAGCCCGCGTAGCGGACCGTGACCGCCGAGGTCCGGGTCGCGGGGGGCAGCGTCACGACGAGCCGGCCGTCGACGAGCGTGCGGGTCGCGACGGTCGCGCGGCCCACCTTCACGGTCACGGTGCCGCCGGGGGTCGCGCCCGCGCCGGTCACCTGCACGACGATCGTCGGCCGCGTGCCCTTCGCCACGGTCCACGACGACGCCGCGAGGCTCACCTTCGGCGTCGCGCGCCGGACGGTGACCGTGGCCGCCGACGACGACCCCGCGACGTCGGGCGTGCCCGCGAACACCGCGGTGAGCCGGTGCCGACCCACCGCGAGCGACGCGGGGAGCGTGACCGTAGCGCGGCCCGACTTCCCGGACGTGAGCAGCGTCCCGGTGCCCAGCACCTTCGACCCCTCGCGGACCTGCACGCGGCCCGTGGGCGCGGCGGTCGCACCCGTCACGGTGACCGTGACCTTGACCGGCGTGCCGTAGGTCGGGGTGCTCGCAGCGACGCGTGTCGTCGTGCTCGTCGTCGCCTTGCGGACCGTCACGCGGACGGCCTGCGACGACGAGGGCGCGGCGGTGTCGTCGGACGGCGTGAACCGCGCGACGAGCGCGTGGGTGCCCGCCGCGAGCGCCACGGACGCGGTCGCGGTCCCGGACACCGCCGGGGCGCTCGCGACCGTGCGCGAGCCGTCGAGGAACGTGACCGTCCCGGTGACCGCAGGCGTCACGGTGGCCGTGAGCGTCTGGCGCTGGCCGTAGGCGAGGCCGCCGGTGACCCGGAGCGTCGAGCTGGTCGCGGTCGCGCCGAACACAGCGGCGCGCGTCCCCAGGGAGAGCAGCACCGTCTCGCCGGTCGCGTCGGCGAGCGCGTCGTTGTCGGTGATCGCCCACACCGTGCCGTCGCCGGCGATCGTCAGGCCCTCGAGCTTCTCCTGCGTCCAGCCCGCGGTCGCGCGCAGGTCGGGCAGGACGTCGTGCGCGAGCGACTTCGTCATGACCGCGACCTCGCCGGGTGCGGGGTCGGCCGGGACGTCCACGGTGTAGACGCGCTTCACCGCGGCGTTCGGGCCGTTGAGCTTGTCGCGCTCGATCACCGCGAGCGTGTCGTCGTCGACCGCGACGACCTCCGAGAGCCCCAGCCAGTCGCCGGCCACGCTCGTCGTGCCCAGCGGGTAGGCGAACCACGTCCACGTGCCGTCGGCGGTGTCGTACCGCCCGAGCCGCGCGGTGCCCCCGAGGCCGCCGGGGTCGCTCGTCAGGCCACGCTGCAGCGCGACCCACACGTGCTCACCGTCGGCGTCGTCGGTCGTCGTGACGCCCTCGACGCCCCACTTCGACAGCCCCGCCGCGACGTCGGCCGGCAGGGCGACCCGCTCGACGACCGCGCCGTACGCGTTGGTCCGCACGAGCTCGTTGCCCGCCCCGGCCGCGCCCTCGACGCCGAGCCAGAACCCGCCCGCGCGCCGCGTGGCGACACCCTCGACGTCGAGCGTGAGCCCGACGCCGCGCTCGGTCACCCGCAGCTGGCGGTCGATCACCGCGGGCGTGCCGCTGACGTCGATCGACAGCAGCCGCGTGTCGGCGTACGCCGCGTCGGTGGCGGACCAGAGGCGCTCGTCGTCGCGACGGTCCGCCGCGAGCGCACCCAGCGCGCCCCAGCCGATCGGCGCACCCGCGGCGTCGGCCGAGACGACCGACGGGAACGTCGGCGCCCCGGCCGCGGAGGTGTACCCCTCGCCGCGGCCGTAGACCGTGACCGCCGAGCGGACGTTCACCGCCGCGGAGTCCGTCTCGGAGGAGACGATCAGCAGGTCGCGCGCCGGCACCGGCAGGATGCCCTCGGGGCCGTTCGTCGTGGCCAGGACCTGCTCGAACACCGGGTTGGTCGGGTCGCTCACGTCGTAGGCCGCGACGAAGTTGGAGCGCTCGGAGCCGACGAGCACGTACGGCGTACCGCCGAACGTCGCGACTGCGAGGCCCTCGATCTCCACGCCCTTCTTGGCCGCCCGGTCCTCGGTGTGCAGCCCCACGCGCACCGCCAGGCGCTCGAGCGAGGCACCCGCGTCCCACACGACGTCACCGGTGGTCGTGTCGAACACCGACCAGCCGCGCGTGCCGCCCTTCCAGTCGCCCTCGTTGGCCGTCGCCACGTGCCGCGCATCGAGCCAGCCGATCGCGTCGGGCTCGCGCGGCACCGCGGCGATCGCGCCGGTCTGGTCGATCAGGCCGTCCTTCTTCGTGTCGATGCCCGTCACGGCCTGCGTGCCGGCCGAGAAGACCTTCGTGATCGCGCCCGTCGCGACGTCGACCAGCACGACGCCGTTGTTCTCCTGCAGCGTCACCGCCACCGTCGTGCCCGTCGGGTCGATCGCCACGTACTCCGGCTCGGGGTCCTGCGGCGTGTCGAGCCCCGCGGCTGTGAACGCCGGCAGCGCGGCCCCGCCGTCCGTGAACGGGACCTCGCGCAGGCTCCAGCCCTCGGGGCTCGCCGGGTCCGGCAGGTCGACGAGCTGCAGGAAGCCGCCCGGGAGCTGCGGCAGGTCCCCCTTCGCGCCGCCCGCCGGCTTGGCGTCCTCGTCGCGCTGGTTCTCGATCGCGATCGCGGCGTGGGCCTGGTCGGGCGTCAGCGCGATCGAGTCGGGCTGACCGCCGAGGTCGAGCGTCCGCACCACCTCGTGCGTCGCGAGGTCCACGACGACGAGCGCACCCGACGGGCTCGCGAACGACGTCGAGGTGTCGACGACGACGAGCACGTACCCGCCGACCACGGCGACGCTCGTCGGCTCCGCGTGCGCGCCGACACCCAGGTCGGCCGCGAGGTCGAGCGTGCCGCGCCCCACCGGGTGCGCGGGGTCGGTGATGTCGACGAAGCCGATGCGGCGCGCCAGCGCGTCCGTGTGGACGAAGGTCGTGCCGTCCTGGGAGACCGCGGAGATCTCCGCGACCGTCGCGGCGGCGGCGTCGACGCCCGCCGGGCGGTTGAGGTAGACGGGGTAGGTCGCGAGCCGGTGGAACGCGGAGCCGGGGGTCGGCGCGGTCCAGCCGTCGTCGGACCAGCCGTTCGCCGGGGTGCCGGCCGCGAGTGACGCGGCGGACGTGACGGATGCGGCGGGTCGGACGGGGGCGGCCGACGCGGGGGCGACGGTCAGGCCCGTGACGGCCAGGGCGCCGGTCACGGCGAGCGCCGTGGGTCCGGCGAGCGCGCGGCGGGGGCGTGCGGGCAGCATCAGCTCTCCTCAGGACGGGGTCGCGCCGAACTGTGCCGACCGTGCGTGTCCGGGCACGGAACCGCAGGTGAACGCGTTGCGGCGGGTGCTCGACGAGTCGGTCGGCGAGGCGGTCTCGTCGGACTGCCGCGCCGCCCGGACGCGTGCGCCGAGCCGACCGCAGAGCACGTGACCGAGGCGACCCTGTGCGGTTGGCGGCGTGTCGTGTACTCTCGGACACGCGTTCACGTGGCGGGTCACCCCGTCGCAGCTCTTCGGTTCATCGCATCGAAGCAGGACCGCGAGCCCGGACGGCGACCGCCGTCACCGATTCACCTTGAGATCCATCCACCCCGACGAACGCGCGGGGCGCGAGAGTAGTCAGCATCTTCACCAGTCTTGATCCCCTGTCCCAGACAGGTCCCCGGCCCGCAGCACCGCGCTGGCGCCAGGCCGACGAGGACCTTTGGGTCGCCACCGTCGCGGACGAGTACGCGGGCCTGGCCCAGCGCACCGCCGACGGTCTGCGCATCAGCGACCGCTTCACCCGGTCGCTCGGCGTCGTCGCCACCTGGGCGGCCGCCGACGCGCTCCTGGTCCCGCACCGTGCGACCCGTCCCCACCCGCGTGCTCGCCGAGCCCGCGCCCACAACCGTCCGCGACCCCCTGGGCGCGGCGAGCGAGGTCGCGCCCGCGACCACGCCCCTCGAACGAGAGAAGACATCATGGCCACCGGCACTGTGAAGTGGTTCAACGCTGAGAAGGGCTACGGCTTCATCGCCCCGTCCGACGGCTCCGCCGACGTGTTCGCGCACTACAGCGCGATCCAGTCCTCCGGGTTCCGCTCCCTCGAGGAGAACCAGCAGGTCGAGTTCGACGTTGCTCAGGGCCCCAAGGGCCCGCAGGCGGAGAACATCCGCCCGCTCTGAAGCCAGACTTCTGACGCCGGTCCGCCGGCATCAGCTCGAAGGGGCCGTGCCTCCCGGTACGGCCCCTTCGTCGTCCCCGCACACGCCTGCCCGCCCCCGCAGACGCCCGTGGACGCACGACACCCGCGCTCGCCGACTGCGCGGGCGCGGGTGTGAGGTCGTGCGGGACGGGCGCGACCCGTCGGGTCAGACGCGCCGGAAGCGGGACACCATGTGGCACTCGAACGGGTCACGGGCCGCGAGGCCGACCTCGTTGAGGTACCGCACGACGATCGCGTACGAGCGCAGCAGCGTCGTCTCCGCGTACGGGACGTCGAGCGTGCGGCAGTGCTCGCGCACCAGCAGGCGGGCCTGGGCCAGGTGCGGGCGCGGCATGCTCGGGAACAGGTGGTGCTCGATCTGGTAGTTGAGGCCGCCCATGAGCGACGTCGCCCACCAGCCGCCCCGGACGTTGCGCGAGGTCCGCACCTGCTTGGAGAAGAAGTCGAGCTTGGAGTCGCGGCCGATCACCGGCATGCCCTTGTGGTTGGGGGCGAACGAGGCCCCCATGTACACGCCGAACACCGCGAGCTGCACGCCGACGAACGCGAACGCCATCCCGATCGGCAGCAGCCAGAACACCGGGACCCAGAAGGCGACGAACCGCACGCCGATGAGCACGAGCTCCTGCCAACGCCGGTCGACCTTCTCGCGGCCGAGCAGGTGCTGCAGGCCCAGGCGGTGCAGGTTCAGGCCCTCGAGCGTGAGCAGCGGGAAGAACAGCCAGCCCTGGCGCCGCGTGATGAGCGCCCGCAGGCCGGTCGCGGTGGCCGCGTCCTCCTCGACGAACGAGATCGTGTCGATCTCGATGTCCGGGTCCTTGCCGACCTTGTTCGGGTTGGCGTGGTGCCGGTTGTGCTTGGTCTCCCACCAGGACAGGCTCACGCCGACGACGCCGCACGCGAGGATGCGCGCGAGCCGGTCGTTGGCCTTGCCGCCCGCGAGCACCTGCTTGTGCGCGGCCTCGTGCGTGAGGAACGCGGTCTGCGTGAGCAGGACACCGAGCCCCGCGGCGATCAGCAGCTGGAACCAGCTGTGGCCGAGCAGCAGGAAGCCCGCGAGGGCGCCGACGAACCCGGCGAGCAGCACCGCGCCCACCCCGCCGTAGAACCCGTACGCCCGGCGCAGGAGCCCGCGTTCGCGCACCACGGCTGCGACCTGCGTGTACGCATGCGTGAGGTGCGGGAACGTGGTGTCGCGGGCGACCGTGGGGCGGAAGCCCTCACGCAGCACGGTCGAGGTCACGGGGGGAGTGGTTGTGGCGATGAAGCACCTGCCGGGGTGGTGGGCCCGCCGTGGGCGGGCGTCGTTGCCATGGGCGGGTGCCGATCGCCTGGCCAGAGTACCCCGCGGGCCTGTTCGCGCCAGGGGTGTTCTGCGTGGGTCGTGTGTGGGACCTCGGTCCTAGCCTCGGTGCATGCGCGCAGCCGAGGTCGTCCGCCGCCGGCTCGAGACCCAGCGCCTGCGCGGCCCGCGGGCTCGAGGCGCAGGTCAGGTCGTCGCCGAGCAGCTCGCCGTGCAGGGGCAGGAGCTCCCGGTCGCCCGGTGGTCCCTCGGCCAGCGATGCGCGGACTCGTCGGACCACGACGTGCGGCGCGCGCTCGACGACGGCGCGATCCTGCGCACGCACGCGCTGCGGCCCACGTGGCACCTGCTCACACCCGAGGACCTGCGCTGGGTGCTCGCGCTGACGTCCCCTCGGGTGCACCGGCAGTGCGCGCCGCGGGGCCGCGAGCTCGGGCTCGACGACGAGACGCTCGTGCGCACGGACGTGGCGCTCGCGCGCGTCGTCGAGCGCCTGACGCCGGGCGGGCACCCCACGCGTGCGGAGCTCGGCGTCGCCCTCGCCGCCGAGGGTGTCGAGACGACCCCCGACCGCCTGTCGTTCGTCGTGATGCACGCCGAGCTCGAGGGCATCGTCGTGAGCGGTCGCGCGCGCGGCACCCTGCACACCTACGCGCTGGCCGACGAGCGCGGCGCGTCCCGTCCCCGCGGCGACCTCACGGGCGACGAGGCGCTCAGCGAGCTCGTGCGCCGCTTCCTCGTCGGGCACGGTCCTGCCTCCGTGCGCGACCTCGCGTGGTGGGCCAGCCTCACGCTCACGCAGGTCCGACGAGGCCTCGCGGGTCTCGGCCACGCCGTCGAGCAGCTCACGGTCGAGGAGCACGAGCTGTGGTGGGTGCCGCGAGACCTGGGCGCACCTTCGTCGGGCCCGGGCCCGCGGGTCGACCTCCTGCAGGCGTACGACGAGGTGTACGGCTCGT
>NZ_LFKW01000115.1:15565-16262 GCF_001040865.1 Cellulomonas sp. A375-1
CTCGCTCGTCGACCCGGCGGGCCTGGCCGCTGGACGCCCGCTCGACTACGCGTCACTGCACGTGCTGCTCGTCGACGAGCAGCTCGCGGGCTGGTGGCAGCGGCGCGTCGAGCGCGGCGTGATCGAGGTCCGCGTGCACCCGGCGCGCGACCTGTCCGTCGCCGAACGCGACGCGGTCCTCGCCGAGCTCCAGAGGTACGCGACCTTCGCAGACCAGGAGATCCGCACCACCTTCGCGTAGCCCGCCCGCCGCGCCTGCTCCGGCGCGCACGACGATCCCGAGCCTCACCATGCGACACGTCGCGCGGGGGCCCGCCGCGTCGGCGTCCCAAGCGGAGGCGGGCCCGCCCGTGCGGATGACACCCGCACGCGGAGGTGTGGCCGGGAGTCGCTGCTCGCCTGGGCTCGGGGGCTGGGCCGGAGCCGGGCATGGGACAGCCCGTGGGCCGGAACCCCTGACGGGGCCCTGCCGCGAAGGACGAGGTCGCGGCTCCCACGGGCTGCGGTGACTGCCTGAGACTCGCTCGCCGCCCTGGTCCGGATCCTGGGGGTCCGGCGGGCTCAGCGGGCGGATCATGCAATCCGTCCGAAGTGCTCGGGCGACTAGCGGACAGTCACCTCACGCGTCCTGGAGAACTTCATGTCTCGGACCACCTCCTTCCGTGTGTGCTTCGACGCTACGCCCCCCTCCGCCCCC
>NZ_LFKW01000115.1:16454-36303 GCF_001040865.1 Cellulomonas sp. A375-1
TCGGCGGGTGGGGTCGGCGGGTGGGGGCGCGGGCGAGGCGGGTTGGAGGGGTCAGGGGTGGGGGACGAGGGGGCGGATCTCGGCGTCTTCGGTGAGGGTGTCGGCGACGAGGGTGGCCAGGTCGTCGACGTCCGTCGTCGCGACGAGGTAGAGGCCGCCGACGATCTCGGTCGTCTCGCCGAACGGGCCGTCGGTCACGGTCGTCGTCGTGCCGGCTCGTCGTCGCACGACCTTCCCCACGGCGGTCGGGCCCAGCTCCTCGCCGCGGATGATCGTGTGCCCGCGCTCGGCGGCGAGCGCGTTGAAACGGACGTGCGCGGCGTCGTTGGCCGCGATCTCGTCGTCGGTGCGCGCCTCCCACGCACGCTCGTCGCCGCGCAGCAGCACCAGGTGGGTCGCCGTGGTCATGTCGTCCTCCCGAGGGTGTGCGGGACCGTCCCGCTCGTCGAGGTGACGGGGCGCGGGACGCCGGTTCGACAGTAGGGGCGATGCGGCTACGGCGGACCGCCGCGAGGTGGCAAGGTGAGGGCGTGATGCTGAAGACCAGGTCCGAGCTGACGGCGATGCGCCCCGCGGGGAAGTTCGTCGCCGGCGTGCTCTCGTCGTTGCGCGACGTCGCGAAGGTCGGGATGACGCTGCAGGCGCTCGACGACCACGCGCACCGGATGATCGACGACGCGGGCGCGCACTCGGTGTACCTCGGCTACCACCCCTCGTTCGGCGCGATCCCGTACCCGGGCGTGCTGTGCACGTCGGTGAACGACGCCGCGCTGCACGGCCTGCCGTCGCCGTACGTGCTGGCCGACGGCGACGTGCTGTCGATCGACTTCGCGGCGCAGGTGCAGGGGTGGGTCGCGGACTCCGCGATCACGTTCCAGGTCGGGACGACGACGCCCGAGGCCCAGCGCCTCATCGAGACCACCGAGCGCGCGCTGTACGCGGGCATCGCGGCGGCGAAGGTCGGTGGGCGCATGGGCGACATCTCCGCGGCGATCGGGGACGTCGGGCACCAGGCCGGGTACGGCATCAACACCGACTTCGGCGGGCACGGCGTGGGCCGCACGATGCACGAGGACCCGCACGTCCCGAACGACGGGCGCCGCCGCAGCGGCCTGAAGCTGCAGGAGGGGCTCGTCATCGCGATCGAGCCGTGGTTCATGTCGGGCGGCAACGGGTACGTCGTCGACGACGACGGCTGGACCATCCGCTCGACGGACGGGTCGCTCGCCGCGCACTTCGAGCACACCGTCGCGCTGACCAAGGACGGCCCGCTCGTCCTGACCGCACGCGACTGACGGAAGGGGACCGCCGTGGGGGGCACCGAGAGCGACCGCGGCCCGTACGACGTGCCGCCGACGAGCCCGTACGGGGTCCCGGTGGTCTCGTCCGGCCCGCCCACGCCCGTCTACGGCACGCCGCCGGTGTCGCCTCCGGGCACACCGGGCTCCGCGTGGGGCGTGCACGACGACGTCGCGCCCGTGCAGCCGTACGACGTCACGGTCTACCCGCCGGCGCCGACCGGCCCGCCGCCGCCCTGGCTCGCCACGCGCACGGACCAGGTGCCGCCGTCGAGCGCGGTCGTGGTGGTCGCGTGGGTCGTCACCGTGTTCACGAGCTTCTACCTGCTGCCGTGGGCGATCGCCGCGACCCGCGGCAAGGCCGCGCGGTGGGGCATCTTCTGGGTCAACCTGCTGCTCGGCTGGACCCTCGTCGGGTGGGTCGCGACGCTCGTGTGGGCGTGCCTGCCGCACGGCGTGCTCCACCCCGCGCCCGTGGCCGTGCCGCCGGGCTGGTACCCGCTGGCGAACGGCCGGTACGGCTTCTGGGACGGGGCGCGCTGGACGGGTCACGTCGCCTGACCGGACGGGTTCAGCCGTCCGACGAGGGCGCGACAGCCTCCGCGAACGTCCGACGACCCGTGGCGTGGCCGGGCGTGAGCTGGTGCCCGGCGCGGAACGCGGCGAACGCCTTGCCCGGTAGCCGCACGTACACGGTGCGCCACCGGCGCCCGGTCGCTCGCTCGAGCGTCTCGACGACCTCGTCGACGGTGAGCACCTGCGGCCCGCCCATGTCCTCGACCCGGCCCGACGGCCCGGCCTCGACGAGGTCGACGAGCCGCGCGGCGACCTCGCCCACGTCGACCGGCTGCAGACTCGTGCCGCTGGGCAGGACCGTCACCGGCCCGAGCGTGAGGCGGTCCAGCAGCAGCGCGACGAACGGGTGGAACTGCGTCGTGCGCAGGACCGTCCACGGCACGTCGCCGGCCTTGAGCAGCTCCTCGACCTGGTGCTTGGCGCGGTAGTAGGAGTACGGGATCCGGTCGACGCCGACGATCGAGATGTACACGACGTGCGGCGCGGCACCGCCCGTGCTGCGCGCCGCGAGCAGGAGCCGGGCGGCGGCGGTCACGTCGTGCGCGGGCTTGGCCGGCTCGCTCGCGCAGTGGATCACGCACGTGACGCCCGCGAGCGCGTCGTCGACACCCTCCCCCGTCGTCAGGTCACCGACGACCCGCTCGACCCCCGGAACCGACGGCCCCGGGCGACGGCTCAGCACCCGCACCGCGCGCCCTCGTCGGACGAGCTCGGCGACCACCTCACGCCCGAGCATCCCTGTTCCACCGGTCACCAGCACGGGCGCGTCGTCGGTCATGGCGCCATCCTCGCCGCCCACGCGTCCGGCGCACCAGCGACCGTTCCGAGGGCGGGTCGGTGGCCCGTCGGGTGGACAGGAGGGCCTCTCGATCGTGCTAGCCTTCTGCAGCGCGCGCGAGTGGCGGAACGGCAGACGCGCTGGCTTCAGGTGCCAGTGTCCGAAAGGGCGTGGGGGTTCAAATCCCCCCTCGCGCACACAGAGCAAGGGCCTCTGACCAGGGTATGACCCGGGTCAGAGGCCCTTCTGCTTGCCCGGCGTGCGCCCGCAGGAAGGGGCGGACGGGCGGCCGCGGGGGCGGGCGTCGGTGCGGCCCCCACGGTCGTCGGTCGTCGGACTACCTCCGGACCGTGACGGTCGGGCGCTGACCGTGACGGGCGGCGGCGCGTCGGTCCCGTCGTCGCCCCCGTCCGCCCTCGGATGACGAGGCGGGCGCTCCGCGAGAGCGGTGAACCACCCATCAGGTGACGGGGCACCTCACTCGTCCGGATGAAACGCGCAGGTCGCGGGCTCACATCGGTCAGCGCGGCGCTCCCGCAGCCGATCGGGACGACCAGCGGCACTGCTGCCGCACCAGACTCTGGAGCCCACGATGTCGCTGCCACGACTCTCCCTACCCCGACTCCCGGCGCCCCGGTTCGCGGCGCCTCGGCTCTCGTTCCGCATCGCCGTGCGCACCAAGGTGCTGGGTGTCGTCGCGGTCGCGATCGTCGTGGCGTTGACGATCGGGCTGCTCGCGACGGCCAGCACGGGCCGGCTGCGCGCGACGACCGCCGAGATGGCGCGCACGCAGACGTCCGTGTCCGCCGCTTTGCAGGAGCTCAAGGACGCGCTGTGGACGGTGCGCCACGAGGTCGCCGTGATCGGGACGTACGTGGGCGACGACGTCGAGGCGAGCGTCGACGCCTACGCCGATGCGAGCGTCGCCCTCGACAGCGCCGTCTCCCGGTTCAAGGGCGAGTACTCGACGAACGGCGCCGCACTCCCGGACGAGTTCTCCGCGTTCCAGTCCACGCTCGACGCATACCGCGGCGCGGTGCAGCAGAAGCTCGTCGCCGTCGCGCGGGCAGGTGACCGCGAGGCGTTCCAGGCGGCGCGCGAGGAGGTGGCCGCGGTCGGGGGGCAGATGCTCGACAACCTGCACGCCGTCGAGCAGGGGGTCGCGGCCGACCTCGACGCCATGGCGCGCGAGGCCGAGGCGGACGCCGCGCGGGAGATCACGCTCCTGCTCGTGACCCTGGCGGTCGGCGTCGCGGCGCTGCTCGCGCTCGGGCTGGCGCTGGCGAGCTCGTTGCGGCGCGCGGTCCAGGCTCTGCAGGTCGCGGTCACCGCGCTCGCCCGCGGCGACCTGACCGTCCGCGCACGCGTGACGACCTCCGACGAGCTCGGACAGATGGCCGCGTCGCTCACCACCGCGCAGGAGGCCGTGGGCGCCACGCTGTCGCGCGTGGTGGACGCGGCGGCCGCGGTGGCGGCGTCGTCGGAGTCGCTGTCCGCCGCGTCGTCGCAGGTCGTCGCGGGGTCCGAGGAGACGTCCGCGCAGGCGGGGGTCGTGGCCGAGGCGGCCGAGCAGGTCTCGCGCAACGTGCACGCGGTTGCGGCGGGCGCCGAGCAGATGGGCAGCTCGATCCGGGAGATCGCACAGAACGCCGCCGACGCCGCGAAGGTCGCGACCACGGCCACCGACATGGCGGCCCACGCGAACGACACCGTGACCCGGCTGGGGACCTCGTCGGCCGAGATCGGCAATGTCGTCAAGCTCATCACGACGATTGCGCAGCAGACCAACCTGCTCGCGCTCAACGCGACGATCGAGGCCGCGCGGGCCGGGGAGGCCGGCAAGGGCTTCGCCGTGGTCGCGGGTGAAGTCAAGGAGCTCGCGAACGAGACCGCGAAGGCCACCGAGGACATCGCACGTCGGGTCGAGGCGATCCAGCAGGACACCACCGGTGCGGTGACGGCGATCGGCGAGATCGGCACGATCATCGCGAACATCAACCAGTACCAGCTGACGATCGCCTCGGCCGTGGAAGAGCAGACCGCCACGACGAACGAGATGTCGCGCGGCGTCGCGGAGGCCGCGACCGGCTCGGGCGAGATCGCGACCAACATCACCGGCGTCGCGGCCTCCGCGCTGTCGAGCACCCGCGCCGTAGGATCTGTCTCCGACCACGTGGCCGAGCTCGCCAGCCTGTCGCGCAGCCTGCGTGAGCAGGTGGCCACGTTCACCTTCTGATCCGCCGCCGCCGGTGGCGCCCGGCCTCGTCGTCCGACGCGGGACGAACGGGCGGGTGCCCCACGCGACGGTGATCGGCCCGTCCTGGAGATCTCGTGAGCACCGATCTGCGCGCGATCGCGGCACGCACCCTCGCCGAGGTCCCCATGAACACCGCGTTCGCCCGCGCGGTGGTCGAGGAGACGGTCGCCGGTGAGCTGTGGGCGGACCGCGCCGAGGACCCGCGCGCGTTCCACGCCGTGCACCCGTACGGCATGTCGCTCGTCTGGGGCGACGCGGTCGACGAGGCCCTCGACCTGGTCGTCGCGTACCTGCGCGAGCGGGCCGACGAGGGGCAGGGCGAGTGGTTGCAGGTCGACCCGCGCTGGGACGCGATCGACTGGGACGACACGCTCGACGCCGTCCCGTTCGAGGACCACGACCAGCTCGCGGGCGGTGAGCGCGTCGTGCGGCACACGCGCGTGAACTTCACGTTCGACGCCGGCGCGTTCTGGGAGCGGCGCGACGAGCACCTGCCCGTCGAGCCGTGGCAGGTGCGCCGCACGGTGCGCGCGGACTTCGACTGGCCCGGGTCGGTGGTGCCGAGCGAGTTCTGGCCCGACGCGGACACGTTCCTGGCCAACGGCGGCGGGTGGGTGCTCGCCGACGGGCCGCAGGTCGCGGCGATGGCGTTCGCGTCGTACCGGGCGGGCCGTCAGGTCGAGCTCGGGATCGAGACCGCGCCCGACTGGAGGCGACGCGGCCTCGCGACGACCGCCGCGGCGGCCATGATCGACAACCTGCTCGTCTCGCACCTGACGCCCGTGTGGTCGTGCCGCGAGGACAACGTCGGCTCGTACCGGCTCGCGACGACCCTGGGCTTCCGCCCCACGCTCCACCTGCCGTACTACCGCGTGCCGGCCGCGACCGCGCGGCCGACGCGTCGGTTCGGCTGGCGCCCCGACGTCACCGGCCCGCTCCGGCGACGCAGGACCGGCACCGCCGGGCGCGCGTAGCGCGGCCCGCGCGCCTCGTCAGGAACCCGTGCGACCCGCGGCGGTTGACGGCCCGGCCCCGCGGCGAGAACCTGGCGAGGACGACTTCGGCCGGGGGCGCAGATGTCCGAGCAGCAGCACGCGGCACCGCACGCGGCGCCTGAGCGCAAGCAGGGTGGTCCCGCCGCGCCCGGCGCACCCGCCGCGTCGCACCTCGCTCCCAGTCCCGTGCCGTTCGTCGTCGCAGGCCACGAACCCGATGGCGCGACCGGCACCCGGCGGCCCGACGCCGAGCCCACCATCCGCCCGCTGGGCGCGCTCCGCCGGTACGGGGGTGACGAGCCGGACGCGCCGCCGACCGCACCCCGTCCCCTGACGATCCGGCGCAGCATGGGGCTCGAGGCGGAGACGAAGAGGCAGATCCAGACGCCCACGGGAGCCAAGGTCGCCGAGGGCGACACGAAGGTGCTCAGCCACCCGCACTTCTCCCTGGTGTCCGACAAGACGTCGTTCGTCAACGCTCGGGACAAGAGGATCCAGTACTCGAACCTCGAGTTCGTCATGAAGCACTTCGACCAGCTCGCCGGCTCGGAGGCCGACGCGATCGCCCAGCTCCAGGTCCGCCTGACCGCGATGAAGACGCTGCGCGACCGTCTCTACGCGGGTCATGGCGCGCTCGGGACGGTCGTCCCGCACGTCACCGCCCACGGCGTGGCGGCGGGCCCGGGGGACGAGTACCAGGCCAAGGCCAGCGTCCACGGCGACACCTCGACGTTCCGCGTCGCGCCGAGCCCGGACCCCGCCGGCGACGACGGCAAGGTGTACGTCCACTACACGGTCGGCTTCCGGCCCCGCGACTGGCACACGATGCTGACGAAGGTCACGAACGTCAGCCGCAAGGACACTGCCTCGACCCGGGGGGTCCAGCTGTCGACGGACGCCCGCGAGGTCGCGGCGCGCGTCCTGGTGACGACGCCTCCCGCGGTCGCGTTCACCGCCGACGTCCAGCAGGAGGTCCTCGGCCAGCTCGCGCTGACCTACATGCAGATGCGGGTGTTCATCGACCGGACGGTCGGCCTGCAGCGCGAGGACGCCGAGAGGGTGCTCGCCAAGACGGACAAGCCCGTGAAGAGCCTGCGAACCAAGATCCGCGCGCTCGAGCGCAAGGAGGCGACGTCCGGTCTGACCCCTGACGAGACGGACCGGCTCGAGAAGCTCAAGAAGAAGAAGACGAAGCTCGACGACCGCCGAGAGCCGCGGGAGCGCCTTCGTGATCGTGCGGCCGCCAGCGAGCCGTTCGGCAAGGGGCAGCCGAAGAACAAGGTCGTCGCGCTCCCCCGGGCCTCGCTCGCACTGGCGTTCTCGATGCTGGACCCGGCCGCCCAGGGGTATCTCTCCGCCAACGTCGAGGAGATCCTCGACACGTTCTCCGATCACCTGGGCGAGAAGCTCGGCGTGGACCTCACCGAGGGCTACAGCCTGACGAGCGACGACCCGGCCGTCGGCAGCGCGTCCCTGGGCGAGTACGTGCGCGCCGGTCTGGGCAGTGACGAGCAGGTCAGCCAGCAGGTGCTGTTCGGGGGGATGAACGAGGTGGGCGTGGACGCGTCGGACCCCGCCGCGCCGTTGCTGCCGTTCGAGTTCCGCAGCATGTTCAAGCACCGGGTGACGTGGGACGAGCTGGAGACCGACGCGACCAAGGTGCTGAGGTGGTCGCGCGACCCGCAGGGCACGGCGCTCCCGAAGGACTGACGCGGTGCGGGATCAGCCGCGCGGTGTGCGCGCGGGGTCAGCGGTCGCGTGCGGGCGCGTCGGCACGAGCTCGAGCACGCGGCGGGCCAGGGCGACGCGATCCGTGCCGGCGTGGCCGAGACCGCCGGACGCCAGGGCCTCGGCCACCACCTCGCGCAGCGCGTGGGTCGCGGCCGAGCCCGGGTCGTGCAGCGCGAGCACGTGCGCGACGACGAGGCCGTGGTACTGCTCGAACGCGCTCACGGGCTCGGTGATCGCCCTGGTCGCGACCGCGTGGCTGGCCGCGGGCGGGTAGCCGCTCATCATCGCCAGCACCATGACCCGGCGCTCCTCGACGCCGACGGAGAACTCCTCGCGAGCGTCGGCGTAGAGGGCCTCGAGGGCCTCCCTCGTCGGCTTCTTCTCCTGCGCGTCCTGGGCCCACGCGCGCACCTGCAGCTCCTGGTCGGCCGAGCGCCGCCAGCCCGGTGACGACCGTCGCGTCCGCGCGAACCGCGCGATGTCGTCGGCGTTGCCCGTGATCAGCGCGCGCGCCTCGTCGCGCAGCTCTGCCGCGCGCTCGTGGTCGCCCTGGTCCTCCGCCTCGTCGGCCTCGTCGAGCTTGCGCGCGGCCACCTTGCCCAGCTCGACCTTCACGCCACCGGCCTCGACCGCCGTGATGCGGTCGGCGAGCACCGCGACGAGCAGGAGCGCGATCCCGGCGGCGATCACCGCTGCCGTGCCGGCGCTGTTCTCGGAGACGAACACCGCGACGCATCCCAGCACGACGAGCCCCGTCCCGCCGATGCCGCACAGCAGCCGCACGCTCGTCGGGACGCGCGGGACGGGGATCTCCCGCGGGGTGGACCCGGACATGTGCGCGTCCCCTTCGTCGGCTCACAGGCAGGACGTCGTGATTGTGGCGGTTCGTCCCGCGGGCTGTCGACTCGCCCACCAGGACGTCACGTCACGCGACTGTGGGGCCCCCAGACCCCGAGCACCCTCCCGGGCTGCCGTGACGCGCGGCCGGCACCGACCGCCAGACCGGCCTCCCACCCGGGCGCACGCCACCCGTCCGGCGGCCGCACGTCCTTCAGGTCGTGGCCCGACGCGCGCAGCAGCCACGCGACGACCGAGTTCGAGTTCCACATGCCCGCGGTCCCGACGGGCCGGCCCCACGTCAGCTCCGGCACGTCGGACGTGCACGCGAGCAGCAGGCCCGCGCGCTCGTCGCCCTCGTCGAGCTCCGTGCGCGCGACCGCGTACGCGACGTCGGGGATCGCGACGCCCGGGCGCACGCGCACCTCGTACCGGAACCAGCGCGAGCGGCCCAGCACCTTGAGCCCGACCGGCCCCGACAGCGCCACGGCCGTGCCCGGTGGACCCGCCCACGCCGGCACCATCTCGACGGTCCACGTGGCGCGCGCGCTCACGTCGGGGCCGGGCGGTGGTGGCAGGTGGACGACGAGCGCCGCGTGCACGAGGCGACGCGGGCGACGACGCGCCAGCGCCGCGACCGCACGCTCGAACAGCCACCCGCTCACGGCGACGACGGACACCCGCTCGCCCGCCCCCACCGGCACCCACACGACCTCGACCGCCACGACCCCTCCGCCCTGAGCGCAGCCCGCAGGCACCCAGGTTCCCGCCGCGCACCCGCCCCCGCGACGGCCGAACGGCCCACGAACCGGTCGCCGCGCGTCGGCACCCGCTCGCGCGCGCACCGTCTCGTGAGCCGGTTCGTCGCTCCCGCGCCGGTTCGTCGGCTCGGAGCAACGAACCGGCGCTCGGACGACGAAGCGGCGGGCGGGAGCGACGAAGGCGCGAGTGGGGGCGACGAGTGGGGGCGACGAGTGGGGGCGACGAGTGGGGGCGGTGGCTCAGTGGGTGAGGGCCGGGGTGCGGGCGGTGGCGGCGACGCGGGCGAGGATCTTGTCCAGGACCACGCCGCGCTCGAACTGCAGCGCGTGCTCGCGCGCCCGCGCCGACCAGGCCCGACGCTCGTCGGCGCCCATCGCCACGACCCGGTCGATCGCCGCGGCGATCGCGTCCGGGTCGGACACTGGCACGATCAGCGCGGTGTCACCGACCGCCTCGCCGATCCCCCCGGTCACGGTGGTCACCACCGGCCCGCCGCCGGACAGCATGTTCTCGACCAGCGCGATCCCGAACGTCTCGACGAACTCCGGGCGCGGCTTGGACGGCAGGACGAACGTGGTGCAGCCCGCCATGAGATGCACCTTCTCGTCGTCGGTGACGTCGTGCAGGAAGGTGACGAGCTCGCCGTGGCCCGACGCGGCCGCGAGCGCGTGCAGATCGTCGGCCTGCGGGCCGTTGCCGGCGATCACCAGGCGCTGACCCGCGGCGGGGGCGCCGGAGCGCGCGTAGCCGGCGATGAGGTCGTCGACGCCCTTGGCGTGCGCGAGCCGGGACAGGTAGAGCACGTACCCGCCGTGGGTCAGGCCCCGCGCGTGCAGCACGCGCGCGGTCTCGTCGTCGTCGCGGGACAGGTACGCCGCGACGTCCACGGCCGGGTAGGAGATCGCGACGCGCTCGGCGAGCTGCGCGGCGAACCGGGTCCCGTGCTCGGCGTCGAGCGCGGCCGCCTCGGCGACGACGAGGTCGCGCGTGTACTGCGAGACCGCGAGGCACACGTCGTGCTCGAGGTAGGACGCGAGCACGTGCGCGGCGGCGCCGAACCGGCCCTCC
Source organism: Cellulomonas sp. A375-1 (assembly GCF_001040865.1). Lineage (NCBI taxonomy): Bacteria > Bacillati > Actinomycetota > Actinomycetes > Micrococcales > Cellulomonadaceae > Cellulomonas > Cellulomonas sp. A375-1. The sequence goes on from NZ_LFKW01000115.1 coordinate 26,757, forward strand.
TCGACGCACGCGCGCACCACGTTGGTGACGTCGGAGCCGACGGCCTCGGCCACCGTCACGACGTCGACCGGGAGCCCGGTCCGACGAGCGACGTGCACCGCATCGGCGATCGCGGTCGCGTGCGGCGACAGGTAGAGCGACATCGCGACGGTCGGGACGCCGTCGGTGAACAGCTCGACGAGGCGCCCGGTCAGGCCCGCGAGCCAGCGGCCGTCGGGCACCTTGTAGTCGCCGACGGGCTCGGGGCGCTCGACCACGATCCCCGGGCTGTACGGCAGGACGCCGTCGAGCGGCTTGAGCGGCAGGCCGGCGGCCTGCAGCCGGTCGATCGGCCACGTGACGATCCGCACCTCGTCGAACCCGCGGTCGTGCGCGGCCTCGGCGAGGTTGCGGGCCTCGCCGGAGTGGCCGCAGATGACGGGATCGGCGCGCACGACGACGACGAGGCGGCGGTTCGGGCGGGCGACGTGAGGGGTCACGGGCGTCGTCCTCTCGGATCAGGGGGGTGGGGATCACGCGTGGGTGCCCGACGGACGGCGCCGGGCCGCGCCGGTCAGCGGGTCGCTGGCCGGGGAAGGCTGCTGCCGGCCGGGGCGGGGGTGCTGGGTGGGCGATGTCGTCTGCCCCACCCCGACGGCTCCGGCCCCAGCCCGACGAGCACGCGTCCGCCGCGGTGCAGCTCGGCACCCGTCAGGTACGGCCGGTCGAGCGGCTCACCGTCGAGGTGCACGGATTGCACGTGCTGAGCCGGGCCGCCGGGCTCGGGCTCGACGAACCCGGTGGTCTCGATCGACAGCGGCGCGCCGCCCACGTCGAGCCGGGCCTCGCGCCACGCGGGCGCGTTGAGCAGGAACAGGTTCTGCCCGGCGACCGGGAACAGCCCGAGCGACGCCCACACGTACCAGGACGAGAGCCCGCCGGAGTCGTCGTTGCCGGGCAGCCCGCCGCGACCCGTGCCGAACTGCTGCTGCACCACGTCGTGCACCACCTGCGCGGTGCGGTCGGGGCGCCCGGCGTACATGTACGACCAGGGCGCCTCCATGTCCGGCTCGTTGTTGAGCCCCTCGAACCGGTGCAGGGCGTAGCCCGCGGTCATCTCGTCGATCCCGGGCGCGTGCCCGGGCTGCTTGACGGGGTCCGCGCCGAACCCGAAGAACCGGTCGAGCATCCGGACGAACGCGTCGTCGCCGCCCGCGAGCGTGATGCGCGAGGCCATGTCGTGCAGCAGCCGGAACGAGTAGTTCCACTTGCCGCCCTCGTACCAGGTGGAGTCGACGAGCAGCCCGTCGCGCGGGTCGAACGCGCGCGACCACCCGCCCGCGAGCGCGCTGAGCTGGTCGACGAGCGTGCGGTCCCCCACCCGCGCCGCGACCACCGCGGTGCACCAGTAGCCGAACGCGATGTCGAGCGTGTGGCTCACCGGGTGGGTGATGCCCTTGGTCAGGTACTCCTCGCCGTACGTACGGCGCAGGTCGTCGTGCATGTGCACGAGCGCCCAGTCCCAGTCGACGCCCGGCAGCTCGAGCGCGCACACGTCCGCGAGGAACGTGTGCGCGAGCGCCGAGCCCTGCCGCGAGAACCGGTCCGCGCCGCGCGCCATGCGGTACCCGATCGGGAGGTTGCCCTCCTCCTCGGCGATCTGCAGCAACGCGTTCGCGAGCTCGACCGCCTTGTCCGGCACGAGCGCCGTCATGAGCGGCAGGTGCGTGCGGTAGATGTCCCACATGGTCGACAGGTCGAACGCGAACGGGCCGGGCGTGGGCCAGAACGGGGACTCGTCGACCGCGAGGCACGGCTTGATGAGCGAGTGGTACAGCGCCGTGGCGAGCACCTGCTGCTTGTCCGACGAGGGCGTGTCCACCGCGACCTTGCCCAGGTGCTCGCGCCACACGTCGCGCGTGGCGGCGCGGCGCTCGTCGAACGAGCGCGGGCCCGGCCCGCACTCACGCTCGAGCGACTCGCGCGCCTGCTCGACCCCCCGCAGCGAGAACCCGAACCGCAGCTCGACGACCTGGCCGGCGTGCGTCGGTCCGGCCCACATGAGGCCGAACGGCCGCAGCGTCGTCGGGCGGATGCGGTCGAAGTCCAGGCGCGTGCCGCCCGGCATGAGGCGGCGGTCGTACCAGAGCAGCTGCCGCCAGCCCGGGGCGTCGCACTCGACACGCACCGCGAGCGGCGCGCCCTCGACCACGACCTCACCCTCCGCGCAGCCCGCCCCGACCGTGCCCAGGTGCGCCCGCAGCGGCACGGTCCGTCCGAACGGGATGTCCAGCCCGCCGAGCGAGAAGTCGATGACCACGCGCGCGTCGTGGTGCGCGGGGAACGTGTACCGGTGCACGGCCGACTTGGGCCCGACCGTGATCTCCGCGCGCACCCCCGAGGCGAGCGTCGCGGCGTAGTACCCGGGCTCCGCCTGCTCGTCGACGATCTCCCACGTGCTGCCGAGGTCGTCGAGCGGGCGCAGCATCGGCGTCACGCGGAAGTAGTTGTAGTACTTGCGGATCGCGCCCGTGCCGGACTGCTGGAAGTGCGTGAACCCGCTCGCGACGAGCCGGTCGTGCAGGACCGGCGGCAGACCCTCGGTCGACAGGTCGTAGCGTCCGTAGCCGGTGGGGTAGGCACCCGAGTAGGCGCATGCGGAGACCATGCCGAACGGGAACGTCGCCCCCGGGTGCGTGTTGCCGACCTGCGGCTTGGGCCACCACCACGTCGCGGCGAGGCCCGTGGGCGCGGGCAGGTCGGTCGCGTCCGTGCCGATGAACGGGTCCACGTGCTCGAACACCCGCGCTCCTCCCTCACGTCCGCCGTTCGGGGTGGGCGGTGCGCGGTGCGACCGCGCTGTCCTTGCCCCGTTGCTGCGACGGTACGAGCGCCGTGTGACGCCCGTGTTGCGCGCAGATAACGCTCGACCCGGTCCCCGCGGCGGACCTGGGCGTCGACGCGGGTCAGCCGAAGCGGCCGTTGACGTAGTCGGCGGTGCGCTGGTCCTGCGGGTCGCCGAACATGGCCGCGGTCGGGCCGTGCTCGACGATCCCGCCGGGCGTGCCCGCCTCGGCCAGGAAGAACGCGCACCGGTCGGAGACGCGCGCGGCCTGCTGCATGTTGTGCGTGACGATCACGACCGTCATGTCGCCCTTCAGCGCGGCGATCGTCTCCTCGACGCGGCGCGTGGACGTCGGGTCGAGCGCGGAGCACGGCTCGTCCATGAGCAGCACGCGCGGCCGGACCGCGAGCGAGCGCGCGATGCACAGGCGCTGCTGCTGACCGCCGGACAGTCCCCCGCCCGGCGCGCGGAGCCGGTCCTTGACCTCGTTCCACAGCCCGGCGCGCGTCAGGCACTCCTCGACGAGGTCCGCCCGGGCGCGCGACGAGACGCGCACCCCGGTGAGCGCGAGCCCGGCCACCACGTTGTCCTGGATCGACATCGCCGGGAACGGGTTGGGCTTCTGGAACACCATCCCGATGTTCCGACGCGCGTGGGTCACGCGCTTGCCCGGGTCGTAGATGTCCTCGCCGTCGAGCAGCACCTCGCCCGCGAGCGCGGCCGAGGGCACGAGCTCGTGCATGCGGTTGAGGATCCGCAGGAACGTGGACTTGCCGCAGCCGGACGGGCCGATGAGCGCGGTGACCTTGCCCGCCGGCACGTCGAGCGACACGCGCTCGAGCACCTTGTGCGTGCCGAACCACGCCGAGACCGCCTTCGCCTGCATCGCGTGCCGCTCGGCGGGGAGCGCCAGGCCGCCGGCCAGGACGAGCGTCTCGGTCAGGGGGTCACGGGTCGCTTCCGCGAGGTCGAGGCTCACCGGGTCACCGTGCCGCACCCGGACGACGACGACGTGAACGCCCGACGAACACCGCCGGTCGAACCGGGGACCACCGCGGCATGAGCGTCAGACGAGGTTGGGCAGGAGCGAGAACAGCTCCCCGGCGGCCATCGCGGCGCACACGCCGACGAGCGGCAGCCCCACGACCCACGCCTGCCAGCGTCCCCACCAGCGCCGCATCACGACGACGAGCACCGCGGCACCGCCCAGCGCGACGAGCGCCAGCAGGAACGTGGGCCACGCCGAGCGCTCACCGGCGAACGCGGCCTCGTCGTCCCCCAGCACGGTCCGGGCCAGCACGCCCACGGGCGTCGGCAGCGAGGGCGTGACGAGCTCGGCGTCGACGCGCACGAGCGAGTCCGGCGCCCAGCGCGACCCGCTCGCGCTGACCAGCGTGAGGCGCCCGTCGCCGGACGCGAGCGGGTCGGGCAGCGGGTCGCCGGGACGGCGGACGCCCGAGACGACGTACGTGCTGGTGCCCTGCCCGGTGGTGGTGAGCACGGTGTCGCCCGCGCGGAGCGCCGCGATCGAGCCGAACACCCCGCCGTACGCGGCGGCCCGGCCCATCACGACGCTCGGGCCGGCCTGGCCCGGCAGCACCGTGTCGCGCCGGTGCCCGGGGCCGGACTTGAGCACCGAGGACGTCGTGCCCTCGAGCACGACCTCGTCGACCCCGAGGCGCGGGATCTGCACGATCGCCACGGGCGTGCCGAGCGCCAGCAGCTCGTCGGACGGGGTGACCTGACCGACGGGCGCGGTCCCGTTCGCGAGGTCGTAGCGGAAGCTCGCGTACGCGAGCCGCTGGTCGCGCGCGTGGTGCAGCGGCGAGAGCAGGACGGCGTTGACCACCACGCCCACCGCCAGGGCGGCGACGATCGCGAGCGTCGTGCCGAGCAGGCGGGAGCGTTCGCTCGGCGGGACGGGCGCGAGGGCGACGTCGAGGCGGTGGGCGGTGGTGGTCATCGTGGGCGCGTCAGTCCGTCAGACGACCTTGACGGTCTTGCTGACCTTCGCGGTCGAGACCGTCGTCGAGCCGGCGTAGCTCACGACGAGGGTGTGCGAGCCCTTCTTGAGGCCCTTGACCGTGATCGTCGCCTTGCCGCCCTGGAGCGTCGCGGTGCCGAGCACCTTGCTGCCCTCCTTGACCGTGACCTTGCCGGACGGCGTGACACCGGTCGCGGTCACCGTGACGACGACCTTCGCGGACCGACCCGCGCTGATCTTCGACGGCGCCGTCACGGCGAGCTTCGCGGCCGCCTTGGCGACGGTCACCTTGACCACGGCGCTCGTCGAGCCCTTGACGGTCGCGGCGCTCGACGGCGCGAACACGGCCTTGAGCGAGTAGCTGGTCTTGGTCGCCTTGATCGAGAGCGTCGCCGTCTTCTTGCCCGACGCGATCGAGACCTTCTTGAGGACCTTGCTGCCGTCGTAGAACGTCACGGTGCCGGGCACGGGCTTGGTCGCCGTGACCGTGGCGGTCGCCGTGAACGACTTTCCGACCGTACGCGGCGAGCTCACGGTCACGCGGGTGGTCGAGGCGACCGCAGCGGCGACGACGGTGAGCGGCTGCGCGGCGGACTCCGAGGCGGCCACCCCGAGCAGGCTCGGGACGAACACGCCGCGCACCGCGAGCGAGCCGGCGGTCGTCGGCGTGAAGGCGCCCGTGGCGGTCGACGCGCCCGCGGGCACGGTGACCGAGCCGAGCAGCGCGTCGGTGGCCGAGTAGAGGCGCACGACGCCGCCGCCGTTGCCCACGGACGTGACGGAGACGGTCGCGCCGACCGACGAGCCGACGACGGCCGACGACTTCGCGAGCGTCACGGCGACCTGGCTCGTCGACGCCCGGTACGCGCGCGTCGTCGTGTCGCCGCACGCCACGCTCCCGGACAGCAGACCGAACCCGTACGACGTGATCGTCGACGTCTGCTGGCACACGCGCGAGCTCGAGCCGACGAACGTGCGCGCCACCTGCGAGGTCGGGTCGTCGGCCAGCGCCGAGGGCACGACGTTGTAGACGGGACGGGTGAACGCGTTGAACGACGAGTTGAGCGCGAGGGTGTGCGCGCCCGCGTCGCCCGTGGTCGCGGCGACGCCGTTCACGCCGTTGATGAGCGCGCCCGCGCGGTGGTCGGTGACCTTGGCGTTGCCCTGCGCGACCCACTGCGCGATCGAGAACGGGGCGATGGCGCCGGCGTTCTGCGCCGCGGTGCCGGAGACGAGCGCGGCACCCTTGTGCTCCTGCACCGACTCGCCGTCGAAGTCCACGGCCTTGAGGTTCGGGTACGTCCCGTCGGAGATCTGCTGCTCGGTGATGCCCATCTGGCCCAGCCAGTAGGAGCGCGTGCCCGAGCCCGCGGCGGGCAGGAACGTGGTGATCGCGGTGACGGTGTCACCGGCCACGGGCGTGTACGCCGGGCCCTGCAGGGTGGTGGTGCCGCCGTTGACGACGACCTTCGTGTACTCGCCCTTGTAGATCGAGACGATCTGCGCCTTCGTCAGGTTGGCGGGCACGACCGAGCCCGGCGCCGTGGCGTAGGAGACCGCGTCGATCGCGAACGGCACGTACGTCAGCACGCCGTCGGGGGTGACGTCGCTGCTGGAGGGGCCGCTCGACGAGCGCGCGAACTGCACCTGGCCCGCGACCTGCGCGGTCGTGACCGTCACGGGGCTCGAGCTGAAGACCGGGATCGCGGCCGTCTCGGTCTGGCCGATCGCGACCCGCAGGAGGTCGCGTCCGCCGCCGGAGTTGTTCGCCCGCGGGACCGCGACGCCGCCGGAGCGCGTCACGACGGTGCTCGAGCCGGTCGCGTCGTACGAGGCCAGGACGCCGCTGCCGACGGCCGTGGCGAGTCCGCCGACGACGTCCTGCGTGGTGTCCGAGCCCAGGCCCGCCAGGGTGCCGAACGTGCCGGCCGGCGGGTCCGCGAGCGCGGGCGCGCCCACCGTGCTGACGGCGAGCGCGACGAGGCCCGCGGTCAGGCCGATCCGCCCGAAGGTGGAGACCTTCATGGTGTTCCTCTCTGAGGCGACGAAGGGGTCGTGCCGGCGCGGTCAGGCCGCACCGCAGGTCAACCTAGGAATCGCAGGCGAACGCCAGGTGGCGCGCCTGACAACGGCCCGTCATCACGGCACGAACTCCGCCGCTCAATGCGACGACTCACGCGCCGCGAGCACGCGCGCCCGACGCATGAGCACCGGCCCGGTCAGCGCGCACGCGGCGCCCAGCCCCATGGACCCGGTGACCGCGAGCCGCGCGGCCCCGAGCGGTGCGGCGCCCGTCAGCGGCGCGTCCGGCTCGGCGATGCCCGTGTCGGGGTCGGCGGCGGGCGCGGGGGTCGACCCGGGCGTGGACGTGGGCGCCGGTCGGACCGGGGCGGGCGGGGCTGCCGGAGCCGCCGGGTCGGGGGCGGGTGCCGTGGTCGGCGTCGCGGTGGGCGTCGGGGTCGGCGTGGGCGTCGGGGTGGGGCTCGGCTCCGCCGGGCACAGCTGCGCGAGCTGCGCGTCGTCCTCGAGGGTCTCGGCGAGGTCGAGCGTGCGCTGCACGTCGCGCTCGGACAGCGGCAGGTAGCCGCGCGGCAGCAGACCCTTGGCGTCGCCGCGCTGCTGCCCGGTCGTCACCGCGTAGCGCAGGAGGCTCGCGTAGTCGCCGCGCTGCTCGTCGTCCGCGCGGCAGACCGCGACCCCCGCGTACTCGACAAGCGTCAGCGGGTAGGCGCCCAGCACCCGGGTGCCCGGGTCCGTGCGGACGACGCCCTCGACCGGCGTCGGGACCATCGCGTCGACGGCCGCGCGCATGCTCGTGTCGTCGGCACCGACCGCCTGGCCCGCGGCGTTCACGAGCCGCGCCGTGCGCAGGCCGTAGCGCTGCGCGGAGGTCAGGTCCGTGACCGCGAGCTCGAACCGCTGACCCGGCAGCTGCGCTCCGGACGAGACGAAGGACGGCGGCACCTTGTTCGGCTCCCACACGACCTTCGCGCCGGCGTTCGCACGCTGCACGCGCACCGCGGCGTCGGCCATGTCCTGCGTGTACGGCCTCAGGTCGAGGGTGCCGTAGCCCGGTGCCGGCACGGTCTCGTCCTGCCGGTACGTCGTGAGGTCCGACTTGGGGAAGCTGTCGAGGCTCGTGTCGTCCGCGAGGGCGAGCGCGGCGTACACGGGGTTGATCCGCATGCCGTACTCGTCGGGCTCGCCCTGCAGGAACGCGCGCGCGTACGGGTCCGCGACGATCCAGCGCCACAGCTGCGCGTACGCGTCCGACGAGCCGATGCTCACCAGGAGGCCCTCGGGCGCGGCGGTCGCCACGAGCTGGGCGAGCTCGGGGTTGAGCGCGACGAGCTCGGGGTCGTTGACGATGCTGCGCGGGTTGGTCGTGAGCGGTGCGGTCGTGCCGCCGCCCGGGACGTCGGCGCGGTAGGACTGCGTGAGCAGCTTCGCGACGAGCCGCGCGTTGAGCACGAGGTCCTCGACGGGCGTCCCCGCCCGTCCGATGTCCGGGCTGTCGGCGCGCAGCGCGCGGTCGATCTGGAACGCGATGACGATCGCGCCCTGCGCGAGCGGCGCGTAGCGCAGGCCGGTGTCCTCGACGGGGTCCTCGGCGCCCGCTGCCGGCTCGCTCGGCACCGGCTCGTTCACGACCGCGAAGCCGGACGCGCCCGGGACCGTGCTGACCAGCTGCGCGCGCGCCTCGTCGTCCCCGACCTGCGAGAACCCGAACGTCGTGCCCGTGCGGCACAGGGCGGGCTGCCACGACGTCATCGCGGCGGAGAACAGCTCGTTGCCGACCAGGCGCTGCTCGGCGCTGCCCATCGGGCACGACGACCCGATCGGGGAGAACTGCAGCGGGAACACCATGCGGTTCGCCCAGTTCGACGCGGACAGCGGCGAGCCCGCGATCGCGCCCGAGGGCGTGTCCTGCGCGAACGTGCCGTCGGCGAGCAGCTCGCCGCGCGGCACGACGACGAGCCAGCACGCGCGCGCCGCGCCGGACCCACGCGCCTCGCCGCAGCCCAGGTGCGGTGCCTCGAGCGCGGTCTGCACCTCGAAGGTGGCCGCGCCGGTGCCGTCGTCGCCCGTGCGGGCGCCCGTGATCTCGTTCGTCGAGGTCGGCGTGAAGTAGTCCGCGACGTCGGTGACCGGCGTGCCGCCGACGGGCGTGAACGGCATCGCGTACGCCTTGAGGTTCGGGTTGGTGATCGGCGGTGGGACCTGGTGCGCCGCGTCGTACGCCTGCCGCTCGTCCTCCCCGGCCTTGAGCGTGCGCAGCCCCACGCGGTCGCCCAGCAGCGACGACAGCGCGGGGTTCGGCGCGCCCCACTGGCACTGCTCGGGGGTCGGGCCGCTGGCCTCGTCGCCCCAGCACTGCATCACCTGCAGGAAGTTCGTCGCGAACCGGCCCGCACTCGTCGGGCGCCCGCCCGACCACGAGACCACGACCCCCTGGTGCGTGAGGTCCCGCGTCTGGCTGACCGTGACCTCGAGGTCACGGAACGTCGCGTAGTCGTCGTCGGACGGCTCGCGCGTGCCCACGACCGACGCGTCCGCCCACGCCTGCACGACGTGCGAGCTCCCGGTCTGCGTGCGGTCCGCGGCGCCGGCCGGAGCGCCAGCCGCGGCGAGCATCCCCGCCCCCAGCGCGACGACGAGCGTGCCCGTGGCCGTGAGCCACGCGCCGAACCGGCGCAGGCGCTGCGGGGTCACGCCGCACCCGCCGCGGCCCGACGCGC
>NZ_LFKW01000116.1:0-29245 GCF_001040865.1 Cellulomonas sp. A375-1
GCTCACCGTGCGCGCCGCGGCGGTCGAGGCGCTGCGCGCGTGGCTGCCGCCCGCGCCGCGCGACCGCGGAGTCGTCCTCGTCCTCGTGCCCGGGGGGCAGGAGCGGCCCCTGCTCGTCCACGCGCTGACCGCGGCGCTCGTCGCGGCGGGGATCGACGCGCGCGCGGTGGGCGGGCCGACGAGCGTGCACCACGCGCTCGAGCTCGTCGTGATGACGCGGCCGTCGGCGGTCGTGACCGTCTCGCGCCGCGCCGAGGTGGACCTGTCGCCGGTCGCCGAGATCGCGCGCGCACACCCGACCCTCGCGCAGTTCGTCATGCTGCCGGACGGGGCGCCGGCCGTGCCCGCGGGCTCGTCGGTGGCGCGCTCGCGCACGTTCCGCGGGCTCCTGCACGAGGTGCTGGCGGTCGCGGCAAGTCCGCCGAACGGGTGAAGTCTGGGCCGTTCGGCGGCGGCCGGGCAGGGGGAATTGCGCCGGTGTCCGACCGGCTCAATTCGCCCAGAGGGCCGCACCGGGCCACGAAGCGCCCGTGCGTCGGCGCCCGCTCGCGCTTGGGAGCCGCTAACGTCGCACTTCCGAGTGGCCGATAGCACAACGAAGGCCCGAGGGGGAACACCCGCAGAAGGAGGACGCGATGGCAGGGGTGGTCGTCTGTCACGCCTCGACCGCAGTACGCGAGCGACTGGTCGTGACGTCGATCGGAGTGCCGACGCTCAGCCCTGTGCGTGCGGCGGCGACGGTCGACGAGCTGCTCGCGCACGCGCGCCGCGTCCCGCCGACGGTCGTGCTGCTCGACGCGCACATCCCGGCGCCCGGAGCGGGGGAGGCCATCCGCCGTCTGCGCGCCGTCGCGCCCGGTGTCGCCGTGGTCCTGCTCGCGCAGCCTGACGACTCGGCCGCGCTCGACCGGGCGCTCGCGCTCGGGGCCCGGGGCTTCCTCGCGCCCGACGTCGGCCGCGCCGAGCTCTCGGCCGTCGCCGCGCACGTCCTGGCGAGCCCCGTGCTCGCCGGTGCGCAGCGCGCGGTCGTCGACGTGCCCCGTCCGTCGCTGCCGTCGTCGGGCACGCAGGCCGACGTCAGTGAGGTGCCCGAGGAGCCCGCACGTCCCGCCGTCACGCTCACGAAGCGTGAGATCGAGGTCCTGGTGGGGATGAGCAACGGCCGGTCGAACGCGCAGATCGGCGCCGAGCTGTTCCTCTCGGAGGACACGGTCAAGACGCACGCGCGGCGCCTGTTCCGCAAGCTCGGCGCCAACGACCGTGCCCAGGCGGTGGCCATCGGGCTGCGCGGCGGGCTGATCCGCTGACCCACTCCTGACGCGCGTCGTTCGAGCCGGTCCGGCACCGGGTCCGAGTGTCAGCCCGGGCGCTCGCCGCGCGCGTCCCGGGGCCTGGACGGGACCGCCGACCATCGCCCGCACGGACGTATCCTGATCCGATGACGGGACCCGACTCGCCGGCCGACCCCTTCTCGCGGATCGGCCTCACGTACGACGACGTCCTCCTGCTCCCCGGGGAGACCGACGTCATCCCGAGCGAGGTCGACACGACCTCCCGGCTCACCCGCGAGATCAGCGTGCGCGTGCCGCTGCTCTCGGCGGCGATGGACACGGTCACCGAGTCGCGCATGGCGATCGCGATGGCCCGGCAGGGCGGCATCGGCATCCTGCACCGGAACCTGTCGATCGCGGACCAGGCCCACCAGGTGGACCGCGTGAAGCGCTCCGAGTCCGGCATGGTCACCGACCCCGTCACCGTGGGTCCGGACGCGACGCTCGCCGAGCTCGACGCGCTGTGCGGCATGTACCGCGTGTCCGGCCTGCCGGTCGTCGACGACGAGCGGCGCCTGCTGGGCATCATCACCAACCGCGACCTGCGCTTCGTGCCGATGGGCGAGTTCGAGACTCGCCGCGTGCGCGAGGTCATGACGCCCATGCCGCTCGTGACCGCGCCCGTCGGGATCGACCGGGACGACGCCGCCGCGCTGCTCGCCAAGCACAAGATCGAGAAGCTGCCGCTCGTCGACGCCGCGGGTGTGCTGCGCGGCCTCATCACCGTCAAGGACTTCGTGAAGTCCGAGCAGTACCCGCTGTCGACCAAGGACGGCGAGGGCCGGCTCGTCGTCGGCGCCGCGATCGGGTTCTTCGGGGACGCCTGGGAGCGCGCGACCGCGCTCACCGAGGCGGGTGTCGACGTGCTCGTCGTCGACACCGCCAACGGCCACGCCCGCCTGATGCTCGACATGGTGCGCCGTCTCAAGTCCGACCCGCTGACCCGGCACGTGCAGGTCATCGGCGGCAACGTCGCGACGCGCGAGGGTGCTCAGGCGCTCGTCGACGCCGGTGTGGACGCGGTCAAGGTCGGGGTGGGTCCGGGGTCGATCTGCACGACGCGCGTGGTCGCGGGTGTGGGCGTGCCGCAGGTGACCGCGATCTACGACGCGTCCCTCGCGTGCAAGCCGGCTGGCGTTCCGGTGATCGGCGACGGCGGCCTGCAGTACTCGGGCGACATCGCCAAGGCGCTCGTCGCGGGTGCCGACACGGTGATGCTCGGCTCCTTGCTCGCGGGCTGCGAGGAGTCGCCCGGCGACCTCGTGTTCGTCAACGGCAAGCAGTTCAAGCACTACCGCGGCATGGGCTCGCTGGGTGCGATGGCCTCGCGCGGTCGCATCTCGTACTCGAAGGACCGGTACTTCCAGGCGGACGTGTCGTCCGACGAGAAGATCGTGCCCGAGGGCATCGAGGGGCAGGTGCCCTACCGCGGCCCGCTCGCGGCGGTCGCGCACCAGCTCATCGGTGGCCTGCACCAGTCGATGTTCTACGTCGGTGCGCACACGATCCCGCAGCTCCAGCAGCGCGGGAAGTTCGTGCGGATCACGGCTGCGGGGCTCAAGGAGTCCCACCCGCACGACATCCAGATGACCGTCGAGGCGCCGAACTACTCGTCGCGTCGCTGAGTCCTCCCGCACCACGTCCGACGGCGACCATCCCCTGCGGGGCGGTCGCCGTCGGCGCTTCTCGGTGTCACGCGGGACGCGCTCCCTGAACGATTCAGCCATGGGCCGGGCGTCGGCCTCCTCGATAACGTTCTCCACCTCGAAGTCGCCTGACCGGTAGGCGCCATGTGAGCGCTCACCGGCCAGATCGAGCGGCAGTCCCTCGCACGCAGCGGTGCGGCGCGTGCGCGACCGAAGGAGCAGCCATGCGCGTTGGACGATCAACCGGACGACGAGTGGGGGCGGCGCTGCTGGCGACGTTCGCCCTGCTGCTCGGGTCCCTGACAGCAGCGGCGCCGGTGAGCGCCGCGACCACGAGCGGGTGCGGCACGTCGCCCACGCTCTCCACGGGTCAGCACTCGATCACGAGCGGGGGGACCACCCGTTCGTTCCGGCTCGACGTCCCCTCCGGGTACGACCGCAACCGCCCGTACCGGCTCGTCGTCGGGCTGCACTGGTGGCACGGGACGTCGAACGACGTCGTCAACGAGAACTACTACGGGCTCAAGCCGCTCGCCGGCGACAGCACGATCTTCGTGGCGCCCCAGGGCATCGACAACGCCTGGCCCAACTCCAACGGCCGTGACCTGACGTTCATCGACGACGTGCTCAAGCGGGTCGAGTCGACGTTGTGCGTCGACACGACCCAGCGGTTCGCGCTCGGCTTCAGCTACGGCGGTGGCATGAGCAACGCGATCGCGTGCGCGCGTGCGGACGTGTTCCGCGGCGTGGCGATCCTCAACGGTGCCGAGCTCAGCGGGTGCTCGGGCGGGACGCAGCCGATCGCCTTCCTCGGGTCGCACGGGGTGAGCGACGACGTGCTGAACATCTCCATGGGCAGGTCGCTGCGTGACCGCGCTCTGCGCAACAACGGCTGCCAGGCACAGTCCGCGCCCGAGCCGTCACCCGGCAGCGGCACGCACACGCGCACCGCGTACTCGTGCCGCGACGGCTTCCCCGTCGTCTGGCTCGCGTTCGATGGCGGGCACGCCTGGGCCGCGCGGGACCGCAACCAGGGACAGTCCTGGGTCCCGGGCGAGGTGTGGAACTTCTTCACGGCGCTGAGGTCGACGACGACGACACCGACGCCCACGCCCACGCCGACCCCGACGCCCACGCCGACCCCCACTCCGACTCCCACCCCGACCCCGACCCCGACGCCGAGCCCGTCGGCCACGGCCACGACGCCGCCACCCACGGGCGCCGGGTGCACGGCGACGTACCGCACGATCAACTCCTGGCCCGGAGGTTTCCAGGGGGAGGTCACGGTCACGGCGGGGTCCGCCGCGCTGAGCGGCTGGACGGTCACGTGGGACCTGGCCGCCGGGCAGGGCCTGTCCCAGCTGTGGGGTGGCACCTCGAGCGTGAGCGGGTCACGCGTGACGGCGGCGAACGCAGCGTGGAACGGCTCGCTCGCACCGGCAGGTGCGACGACCCTCGGGTTCATCGGCACGGGCTCCCCGAGCACGCCGGCAGTGGCGTGCGCGGGACGGTGACCGGCGCAGGCTGACGTCGGCACCGCACGGGGTCGTCGTCCGCGTCCGGGTCGGCGCGGACGACGGCCCGTGCCGGTGCGGACGACGACCCGGACGAGTCAGGCAGTGTGGCGCCCCGTCAGGGTGCGGTGAGTGCCGCCGCCGGAGCGGGGACCACCATGAGTGCGTCGAGCACGGACTGCGCAGCCTCCGCGGCCTTCCGGGCGTGGTAGGCGGCGCGCCAGGCCGCGACGGCGACGTGCTGCCGGTCGTGCAGGTCCTGCGGGTCGGCGGCGGCCAACGCGGGCGACGAGGCGATCACGCGCTCGAGGACGTCGAGCGTCGCGAGCGCGTCGGCGTCGGCGGTGTGCAGCAGCCCGGTGACCACGTCGTGGTGCTCGCACAGGTCCACGAGCCTGCGCCCGCCCTCGCGCGCGGGGTCCGCCATGCGGTCGAGGACCATCGGGTCCAGCACGGGGCGGACCGGTCCGCCGAGGCGCTCCGGCAGCGTGGGCAGACCGTGGCGCTCGAGCTCGGCGTCGAGGACCGCGAGGTCGAAGTCGGCGTTGTAGGCCACGAGCGCCGAGCCGCTCAGGAGCGCGGCGGCGATCTCGCCGGCGATCTCGTCGAGCGCGGGTCCTGGGGCCGTGCCGTGCGTGCGCACGTGCGCGGTCGTCAGGCCGTGGATGGAGCCCGCCGCCTCGGGGATCTCGACGCCCGGGTCGATCAGCCACGTGCGCACGTGGCTCCCGGTGGTGTCGCGCCGCACGAGCGCCGCGCTCACCACCCGGTCCCGCCGGACGTCGATGCCCGTGGTCTCGGTGTCGAACCCCAGCAGGGAGACCTGGTGCAGTCTCGCGAGCGGGGACCCTCTCGTGGTGCCGTCCATCGGCGCAGCATCCCATCGCGCACCCACACGCCGGGGCACCGACACCGCCGGACACCGCCGGACACCGCCCGGCACCGCCTCACACGCCCAGGCTGGACGCCGTGACGTCGCGCCACACGGCCCACCCGGATCGCGAACGCGCGACGCGACCCGTGAGCCCGCGCCGGTAGGCTCGTCGGGTGAGCAACGAGATCGAGATCGGCCGCGGCAAGCGCGGAAGGCGCGCCTACTCCTTCGACGACATCGCGGTGGTGCCCTCGCGGCGCACGCGTGACCCGCAGGACGTGTCCGTCGGCTGGCAGATCGACGCCTACCACTTCGACCTCCCGGTCGTCGCCGCACCCATGGACTCGGTGATGAGCCCGGCCACCGCGGTCGCGCTCGGGAACCTCGGCGGACTGGGCGTGCTCGACCTCGAGGGCCTGTGGACGCGCTACGACGACCCCACGCCGTACCTCACCGAGATCGCCGCGCTCGACCCGGCCCGCGCGACCGCGCGCATGCAGGAGATCTACTCCGCCCCGATCCAGCCCGAGCTCATCACGGCCCGGCTCAAGGAGATCCGCGCCGCCGGCGTGACGGTCGCGGGTGCGCTGTCCCCGCAGCGCACGCAGGAGCACTGGCGCACCGTGGTCGACGCGGGCGTCGACCTGTTCGTCATCCGCGGCACCACGGTGTCCGCCGAGCACGTCTCGGGCAACGCCGAGCCGCTCAACCTCAAGCGCTTCATCTACGAGCTCGACGTGCCCGTGATCGTCGGCGGCGCGTCCACGTACACCGCGGCGCTGCACCTCATGCGTACGGGTGCGGCGGGCGTGCTCGTCGGGTTCGGCGGCGGCGCCGCGCACACGACGCGCGTCTCGCTGGGCATCCACGCGCCCATGGCGACGGCGGTCGCGGACGTCGCGGCCGCACGCCGCGACTACCTCGACGAGTCGGGTGGCCGCTACGTGCACGTCATCGCGGACGGCGGCGTCGGCCGCTCGGGCGACCTCGTCAAGGCGATCGCGTGCGGCGCGGACGCGGTGATGCTCGGGGCCGCGCTCGCGCGTGCGAACGAGGCGCCGGGCCGCGGGTTCCACTGGGGTCCCGAGGCGCACCACTCGCACCTGCCGCGCGGCGAGCGGGTCGAGGTCGGCACCTCCGGCACGCTCGAGCAGATCCTGTTCGGCCCGGGTCACACCGCCGACGGGACGCTCAACGTGATCGGCGCGCTGCGCCGCGCGATGGCGACGACGGGCTACTCCGACCTCAAGGAGTTCCAGCGCGTCGAGGTCGTGCTCTCGCCGTACCAGCCGCGCTGACCCGGCGCGCGACGGGTCAGCGGGCCGCAGGCCCGCGGTCGTCGTCGTCGTCGAGGCGGTCGTCGAGCCGCGCGTAGAGCAGGGCGTGGACCTGCTCGACGCGCGGGATGTCGTCGAACTCGAGCGGGTCGTCGGAGGCGGACTCGACGATCAGCGTCCCCGTCCGCAGGATCCGGTCGATCAGCCCGTGCCGGAACTGCACGCTGTTGATGCGCAGCACCGGGATGTCGATGCCCGAGCGCGTGATCACGCCCTGGCGGAACATCACGCGCTTGTCGGTGATGACGAAGTGCGTCGTGCGCCAGCTGACGAACTTCACGACGAACCAGGCGAAGGCTGCGAGCCACACCACGCCCGCCGCGACGCCGACGACCGTCGCGGTCGAGTCGGCCACGGTGTCGCCGGTCGACCAGAGCAGCCCCCAGGCGGCGAGCGCGGTCACGACGAGGAGCACCAGACCCGGCCCGATGAGCGCCTTGATGTGCGGGTGCTTGTGCACCACGACCACCTCGTCGTCGGTCAGCACGTCCATCGGGTATGCCACGGGTCCTCCTCGCGCGTCGTCGTCGTGCGCAGCATCCCACGCCGCGGGCGGGGCGTGGGCCGGGTGCCGACCGGACGGGCGCGAACGGGTGAACGAGCAGGTCAGACAGTGATCTCGCGCAACCGACGCGGCGAGCCGTCGGTCGCGTGGTGCCGTCCGACGGGCACGACGAGCGGCGTGCCGGAGACCGGGTCCGGGATGACCTGCGCGGTCATCCCGAACACCTCGGCGACGAGCTCGGGCGTCACCACGTCGGCCGGTGGGCCCTGGGCGACCAGGCGCCCCTCGCGCAGCGCGACGAGGTGGTCGGTGTACCGCGCGGCGAGGTTGAGGTCGTGCAGCACCATGACGATCGTCGTGCCGCGCGAGCGGTTGAGGTCGGTGAGCAGGTCGAGGACCTCGACCTGGTGCGCGACGTCCAGGAACGTCGTCGGCTCGTCGAGCAGGAGCACGTCGGTCTCCTGCGCGAGGGCCATCGCGATCCACACGCGCTGGCGCTGCCCGCCGGAGAGCTCGTCGACGGGCCGGTCGGCGAGGTCGAGGATGTCGGTCGCGGCGAGCGCGGTCTGCACCGCGACCTCGTCCTGCTCCGTCCAGCGGCGGAACCAGCCCTGGTGCGGGTAGCGCCCGCGCCCCACGAGGTCCGCGACCGCGATGCCCTCGGGGCTCACGGGCGTCTGGGGGAGCAGGCCGAGCACGGTGGCGACCTCGCGCGAGCCGATCGCGTCGATCGGCCGGCCGTCGAGCAGCACGCGGCCCGCCTTCACCTTGAGGAGTCGCGCCATGGCGCGCAGCAGCGTGGACTTGCCGCACGCGTTGGCGCCGACGATCGTCGTGATCTTCCCCGAGGGGATCTCGAGCGTCATGTCGTGCACGACGACGCGGTCCTCGTACCCGATCGTGGCCGCCTCGACGGCGAGCGTGTGCACGGTGTTCTGCGACGGGCCGGTCACAGGCTTCCTCCCGAACGGTTGGTCCTGGCCAGCAGCCAGAGCAGGTAGGGCGCACCCAGGACGCCCGTCACGACGCCCACGGGGAACCGTGCGACGAGCAGGTGCTGGCCCGTGAAGTCCCCGACCAGGACGAGCAGCGCGCCGACGAGTGCGGCCGGGACGAGCAACGAGCCCGTGCCACGCACGAGGCGGTGCGCGATCGGGCCGGACAGGAACGCGACGAACGCGATCGGCCCGGCGGCGGCCGTGGCGACCGCGACCATCGCGACCGCGACGACCAGCAGCGCCAGCCGCGCGCGGTCGGGGCGGACGCCGAGCGCTGCCGCGGCGTCGTCGCCGAGCTGCAGCGCGGTCAGGCGACGCGACAGGACGAGCAGCGTCGGGACCAGCACCGCCATCGCGAGCGCGAGCGGGCCCACCCCGGGCCAGAACGCGGAGTTGAGGCTGCCCGTGAGCCAGCGCAGCGCCTCGTTCGCGTCGTACACGCCCGCGCGGGTCATGGCGTAGCTGATCACCGAGTCGAGCATCGCGCCCACTGCGATGCCGATGAGGATGAGGCGCGCGCCCTGCACGCCGCGCCGCCACGACAGCGCGTAGATCGCTCCGGCCACGGCGACGCCCGCGACGACGGCGACACCCGCCAGCACCGCCCCGCTGAGCCCGAGCACCGTGATCGCGAGGACCGCGGCGGCGCTCGACCCGGCGCTGATGCCGATGATGTCGGGGCTCGCGAGCGGGTTGCGCAGCATCGTCTGGAACACGACCCCGCCCATGCCGAAACCGAGGCCGACGAGCAGCCCCGTGAGCAGGCGCGGCAGGCGCAGCGACTCGATGGTGAAGCTCGCGCCCGGGACCTGCTCGCCCAGCAGGACGCGCAGCACCTCGAGCGGGCTGTACGACCGCTCGCCGATGCACAGCGTCACGACCGCGACCGCGAGCAGCGCGCCCACGAGCACCGCGACGACCGTGCGCCGGCGCCGCGCGCGGGCGCGGCGGCCCGCGGCGACGACCCCGCCGGCGAGCGGCACGTCGGGACGGTCGAGCACGGCGGTCACAGGTCACGCACCTTCTGGCGACGGATGATCGCGATGAAGACCGGCGCGCCGAGCACGGCGGTCACGATGCCGACCTCGATCTCCTGGGGGCGTGCGACGACCCGGCCGACGACGTCCGCGGCGAGCAGGAGCGCGGCACCCAGCGCGGCCGAGTAGGGGAGCAGCCAGCGGTGGCTCGGGCCGGTGTAGCGCCGGGCGAGGTGCGGCATGACCAGGCCGACGAAGCCGATCGGACCGGCGATCGCGACGGCCGCACCGCACAGCAGGACGGCGGACGCGGCGCCGACGGCGCGCACCAGCCCGAGCCGCTGGCCGAGCCCGGTGGCGACGTCGTCGCCGAGTGCGATCGCGTCCATGCCGCGCGCGCACCCGACCGCGAGCACGGCGCCGACGACGAGGAACGGCACGACCTGCCCGATCTCGCCGAACGACGCGCGCCCGATCGACCCCACCTGCCAGAACCGGAACGTGTCGAGCACGTCGGTGCGCGTCAGCAGCACCATCGAGACCATCGAGACGAGCGCGGCGCTCGTCGCTGCGCCGGCCAGCGCGAGCTTGAGCGGGGTCGCGCCCTCGCGCCCCATCGAGCCGATCCCGTACACGAGCAGCGACGCGAGCGCGGCGCCCAGGAACGCGACCCAGACGTACTGCGTGAGCTGCGACATCCCGAACCACGCGATGCCGAGCACCACGAACAGGGACGCGCCGGAGCTCACGCCGAGCAGCCCGGGATCCGCCAGCGGGTTGCGGGTCAGGCCCTGCATCACCGCACCGGCGAGCCCCAGGGCTGCGCCGACGAGCAGACCGAGGACCGTGCGCGGCACGCGCGACTGCACGGCGGCCTGCGCGATGTCGTCGGTGTCCGCGTGCAGCACGCCCGCGACCACGTCGGACCAGCCGACGACGCGCGAGCCGAACGCGAGCGAGCACACGACCGCCACTGCGACCGCGAGCACGCAGACGACGAGGCCGATCGTGCGCCGACGGTGCAGCGACCCCGCCCGTCCCGGTGCGGGGAGGGTCGGGGTCGCTGCGGACGGCGCGAGGGTCATCCGACCTTCTTCGCCGCCGCCTCGAACAGGTCGAGGTAGTCGTCGAGCGCCCACGGCACGGACAGGACGGTCGGCCCGGACGTGGCCGCGGCGAGCGGCGTGGCGTCCGGGACCACCGCGACCGAGCCGCGCGCGACGGCCGGGATCTTGTTCAGCAGCGGGTCGGCCTGCAGCGTGGCGAGCGTCGTGTCGTCGCCGTAGACGACGAGGACGTCGACGTCGGCGAGGGTGTCGGCCTGCTCGGCGGACACGCTGAGGAAGAACTCCTGGGAGTCGCCCGCGAGCTCGACGATCGAGGGCGCGTCGGTCATGCCGAGGTCGTTGACGAGCTGCACGCGCGCGTCGAGCGGCGTGTAGACCGAGATCGTGCTCGGGTTCGCCGGGTCGATCCACGCGTACGCGAACGTCTTGCCCTCGATGTCGGGACGCGCGGCGAGCCCGTCGGCGATCTTCGCCTCGACGTCGTCGACCAGGGCCTGCGCCTGCTCGCCGAGACCGAGCGCCTGGCCGTCGATGAGGGCCATGTCCTTCCAGTTCGTGCCCCACGCGGCCACCGGGTAGGACACGGTCGGAGCGATGCCCTGCAGCGTGTTCCAGTCCTCCTCGGTGAGACCCGAGTACGCGGCCAGGACCACGTCCGGCGCGGTGTTCGCGACGGACTCGAACGGGATGCCGTCGGTCTCGTCGAACAGCTCGGGCAGCGTGTCGCCCGTGCCGCCGATCGCCTCGAGCCCCTCGAACGTCCACGGCAGCACGCCGTCGCTGTCGTCGTCGCCGTACGTCGACTTCTGGATGCCCACGGGCACGATGCCGAGCGCGATCGGCACGTCGTGGTTGCCCCAGTTGACGGTGGCGACCCGCTCGGGCTTCGCGTCGATCGTCGTGGCGCCGAACGTGTTCGGGATCGTGACCGGGAAGAGGTCCGGTGCGGGGGCGTCGGTCGACTGCGCGGTGGCGTCGGCGGTGCTGTCACCGGTCGCGTCGCCCGACGACGAGCACGCGGCGAGCGCGAGCGCGGCGGCGGCCGCGACGGCGGCGAGCTGCAGGGGACGCAGGGCGCGCCGGCCGGCGCGCGGGAGAGCGGAGCTCATGAGGATCCTCACGGTGGGAAGCTGCTCGTGTCATGGGCCTCGCAGGGCCCTGCCTGTCGGGCCGGCGATCCGTGTGTCGTCCGCGCGGTCTCGATTAGGCGAGCCTCACCTTAGTCCTGACGCGGGGGTGCGCCAACGTCGTCCACGTCACATCCGGCGGACTCGCGGCGGCTCGGTGCTCCCGGGTGCACCGGCCGGCGCGATGTCGCCCGATCGGGGCGCGGCGCGTGCGCAGGTGTCGCCAGCGCCCGCGCGTACGCTGGCGAGCATGTCGCAGGAACACGACGGTCAGCACGAGCGGCAGCCGGGTTCGGCCGAGCTGTTCGACCCCGAGACCGACCCGCTCGCCACCTACGTGCTCGAGCCGGAGGACATCGCGACGCTCCTGCGCCGCGTGGTCTCCTCGCCGGGCGCAGCGACCCACACGTCGCACGCCCCGTTCACGGGCGCCCCGATCGCCGCGGTGCCGCTCTCGACGCCCGACGACGTCGCACGCGCGGCCCGCTCGGCACGCGCCGCGCAGCGGCTGTGGGCGGCGCGCAGCGTGCGCGAGCGTGCCGCGGTGCTGTCCGCGGTGCACGACCTCGTCCTCGAGCGGCAGAGCGACGTGCTCGACCTCATCCAGCTCGAGACCGGCAAGGCGCGCGTCTCGGCGTTCGAGGAGGTCGCGGACATCGCGCTCGTCTCGCGGCACTACGCGGCGCGCGCCCGGCGGTACCTGGCGCCCCGGCGCGTGCTGGGGACGGTCCCCGGGCTGACGAGCACGCGCGTGCTGCGGCACCCCGCCGGGGTCGTCGGCATCATCGCGCCCTGGAACTTCCCGCTGACCCTCACGCTCGGCGACGTGCTGCCGGCGCTGGTCGCGGGCAACGCGGTCCTGCTGCGCCCGGACCCCCAGACCGCGCTCACCGCGCTGTGGGCGGCCGAGCTGCTCGAGGACGCGGGCCTGCCCGCGGGCGTGCTCCAGGTCGTCGTCGGCGACGGGCCCACCATCGGTGCCGCGGTGATCGAGCACAGCGATCACGTGAGCTTCACGGGGTCGACCCGCACGGGTCGGGTCGTGGCAGCCGGTGCGGGCGAACGGCTCGTGCCGGCGACGCTCGAGCTCGGCGGCAAGAACGCGATGTACGTCGCGGACGACGTGGACGTCGACGTCGCCGCCGAGGGCGCCGTGCGCGCGTGCTTCGTCGGCGCGGGTCAGGTGTGCGTGAGCATCGAGCGGATCTACGTGCACCGCGACGTGTTCGACGAGTTCGCGCACGAGCTCGCCCGCCGGACGCGCGAGCTGCGCCTCGGCACGGGCCTGGACTACCGCAGCGACGTCGGCTCGCTCACGTCGGCCGCGCAGCTCGCGACGGTCGTCGAGCACGTCGAGGACGCGCTCGGGCTCGGCGCGCGCGTGCTCGCCGGCGGCGTGCACCGCAGCGACCTCGGGCCGTGGTTCTACGAGCCCACGGTGCTCGTCGACGTCTCGCCGCACGCGCGCCTGTTCCGCGAGGAGACCTTCGGGCCCGTCGTCGCGCTGTACCCGGTGGCGTCCGACGACGAGGCCGTCGCGGCCATGAACGACTCCGAGTTCGGGCTCAACGCGAGCATCTGGACGGCCGACGCGCGTCGCGGTGCTGCGCTCGCCCGGCGGGTGCACGCGGGGTCGGTCAACGTCAACGAGGGCTACGTCGGGACGTGGGGATCGCTCGGCGCGCCGCAGGGCGGCTGGGGCGCCTCGGGCATCGGCGTGCGGCACGGCCGCGAAGGCCTGTGGGAGACGACGAGGCTGCAGTCGATCGCGGTGCAGCACGGCGCGCACGGCGTGCTCGGCCTGCCGCCCGTCGGCCTGCGCCGGCTGTTCGACCTCGGCACCGACGTGTGGCCGCAGGTGTACACCGAGCTGCTGCGCGTGATGAAGGCGGCGCGCCTGCCCTGAGGCCGGGCTGCCGAAGCGCGCAGGACGACAGACAGGACGGGCCGGACCCCGCGAGGGTCGGCCCGTCCCGCGCTCAGGTGTGGATGCCGGTCAGGCGCGGCTCGCCTCGACGACGTCCACGGCCAGGCGCGCGATCGCGAGCTCCTCGTTCGTCGGGTACACGACGACCGTGGTCGGCGACGAGTCCGTCGAGATGATCGTCGGCTCCTTCTTGCGACCCGCGTTGCGCACGTGGTCGATCTCGATGCCCAGGCGCTCGAGCCCCTCGAGGGACCGGGCACGCACGATGTCGTCGTTCTCGCCGACGCCCGCGGTGAACGCGATGACGTCGACCCCGCCGAGCACCGCCGCGTACCCGCCGACGTACTTCTTGATCCGGTGCGCGTAGACGTCGATCGCGATCTTCGCCGCCTCGTCGCCCTCCTCGACCAGGCGGTGGACCTCGCGCAGGTCGTTCTGGCCCGTCATGCCCTTGAGCCCCGAGCGGCGGTTGAGCAGGTCGTCGACGTCGTCGACGCTCATGCCCGCGTTGCGCATCAGGTGGAAGGTGACCGCCGGGTCGATGTCGCCCGAGCGCGTGCCCATCACGAGGCCCTCGAGCGGCGTCAGGCCCATCGACGTGTCGACCGCGTGCCCGTTCTTCACCGCCGACGCCGACGCGCCGTTGCCCAGGTGCAGCACGATCGTGCTCGTCTGCGCGACGTCCCGGCCCAGGTACGCGGCGACCTCGTGCGCGACGTACTGGTGCGACGTGCCGTGCGCGCCGTACCGGCGCACCTTGAACGTCTCGGCGACCTCGCGGTCGATCGCATAGTGCGCGGCCGCGGCGGGCAGGTGGTGGAAGAACGCCGTGTCGAAGACCGCGACGTGCGGGACGTCCGGCAGGAGCGCGCGGCCCACGCGGATGCCCGTGAGGTTGGCAGGGTTGTGCAGCGGGGCCAGCGGCGACAGCTCCTCGATCTGCTGCTCGACGTGCGAGTCGACCAGCGCGGGTCCGTCGAACACGGGCCCGCCCTGCACGACGCGGTGGCCGACCGCGATGACGTGGGACGCCGACAGGTCGGGTCCGACCGCCTCGAAGAGGCTGAGCACGCGGCGCAGGCCTTCGCCGTGGTCGGGGACGGGCAGCTCGCGCTCCGTCGTCGAGTCCTGCGTGACGTGCTTGAGCGAGCCCATCTCCTCGCCGATCCGCTCGACCAGGCCCCAGGCGATCGCGTCGCCGCCGACGGGGTCGACGAGCTGGTACTTGATCGACGACGAACCGGAGTTGACGACGAGGACGCTCGTGGTGGGGGTGCTCATGACTGGTCCTCCTCGCCGGCCCGCAAGGCCTGCGCCTGGATCGCGGTGATCGCGACGGTGTTGACGATGTCCTGCACGAGCGCGCCGCGCGACAGGTCGTTGACCGGCTTGCGCAGGCCCTGCAGGACGGGGCCGATCGCGACCGCGCCCGCGGAGCGCTGCACGGCCTTGTAGGTGTTGTTGCCGGTGTTCAGGTCGGGGAACACGAACACCGTGGCCCGGCCCGCCACCGTCGACTCGGGCAGCTTGGTCTGCGCGACCGACGCGTCGACCGCGGCGTCGTACTGGATGGGACCCTCGACCGACAGGTCGGGACGACGCTCGCGGACCAGGGCCGTGGCGGCCCGGACCTTGTCGACGTCCGCGCCGAAGCCCGACTCGCCCGTCGAGTACGACAGCATCGCGATCCGCGGCTCGATGCCGAACTGCACGGCGGTCTCCGCGGACGAGATCGCGATGTCGGCGAGCTGCTCGGCGGTCGGGTCCGGGATCACCGCGCAGTCGGCGTACACGAGCACGCGGTCCTCGAGGCACATGAGGAACGCGCTCGAGACGCTCGAGACGCCCGGAGCGGTCTTGATGATCTCGAAGCTGGGCTTGATGGTGTGCGCCGTGGTGTGCAGCGCACCCGAGACCATGCCGTCGGCCAGGCCGAGGTGGACCATCATCGTCCCGAAGTAGGAGACCGACGGGACGATCTCGCGCGCCCGCTCGACCGTCATGCCCTTGTGCGCGCGGATCTTGGCGTACTCCGCGGCGAACCGGTCGACGAACTGCGGGTCGTGCGGGTCGATCACGTCGGCCCCGTCGAGCGCGAGGCCCAGCTCGGAGGCCCGGGCCCGGATGGTGCTCTCGTCGCCCAGGATCGTCAGGTCCGCGACGCCTCGCTGCAGCAGCGTGGAGGCCGCCCGCAGGATCCGGTCGTCGTTGCCCTCGGGCAGGACGATGCGCCGACGGTCCGCGCGTGCGCGGTCCAGCAGCGTGTACTCGAACATCAGCGGCGTCACCACGTCGGGCTTGGCGACGTCGAGCGCCGCGAGCAGCGCCGGGCCGTCGACGTGCCGCTCGAACAGCGACAGCGCGGTGTCGACCTTGCGCTGCGAGTCCGCCGAGAGCCGCCCGCGCGTGGAGGCCACGGTGCTGGCCGTGCGGAACGTGCCGAGGTCGGTCGCGACGAGCGGCAGACGGCTCCCGAGGCCCTCGACGAGACGCGAGATCGTCTTCGACGGGCGGAACCCACCGTTGAGGATGATGCCCGCCAGGGTCGGGAAGCCGTCCGCCTGGTGCGCGAGCAGCAGGCCCAGCAGGATGTCCGAGCGGTCGCCCGGCGTCATGATCACGGCGCCGTCGGACAGCCGCCCGACCAGGTGCTCGATCTCCATGGCACCGACCAGCATGTCGAGGACCTCGCGCCCGAGCAGCGCCGGGTCGCCCGAGATCAGCGTGCCCTCGACCGCCTCCATGAGCTGACCCATGGTGGGCGCCGAGAGCAGCGGGCTCTCCGGGAGCGTCCACGTCGGACGCCCCAGCGAGTTCTGCACGAGGCGCCGCACGACGTCGAGCGCGGGCTGCGCGCACCGGTTCGGTACGACCGCCGCCACGTGGGCGTGGTTGAGCGCGAGCTCGTTGATCGCGACCTCGACGACCTGCTCGATCTCGTCGGGACGGCGCTTGTTGCCGTTCACGACGAGGACCACGGGCGCCCCCAGGTTCGCCGCGATGCGCGCGTTGAACGCGAGCTCGGTCGGCGAGGTGACGTCCGTGTAGTCGGTGCCGACGATCACCACCGCGTCGCAGCGGCGCTCGACCGCGTGGAAGCGCGCCACGATCTGCGACAGCGCCTCCTCGGGGTCGTCGTGCACCTTCTCGTAGGTCGTGCCGATGCACTCGTCGTACGACAGGTCGACGCCGTCGTGCTCGAGCAGGAGCTCGAGCACGTAGTCACGGGTCTCGGTCGAGCGCGCGACGGGGCGGAACACCCCGACGCGCTGGACTGTGCGGGCGAGGAGGTCGACGAGCCCGAGGGCGACCGTCGACTTCCCGGTGTCCCCTTCAGGGGACGCGACGTAGATGCTGCGTGCCACGGTGGGCGTACTCCAGTCCTGCTGGTTGTGCTGGTGGGTCGGGCGGCGGCGTGCTACTCGTTGTCGCCGCCCGTGAAGACGGTGGCGTCGATCTGCTCCGTGCTCGACAGGTCCTGCGCGTCGGGCCAGACCCAGTCACGCACCGCCGGCAGGTCCTCGCCGTGCTCGCGCGTGTACTGACGGGCCTCGAGCCGTGCGTCCACCATGCGCTGGCGGAGCCCGGCCTGCGAGGCGCGCAGCCAGTGCACGTGGTCGATGACGTCGATGACCAGGTGGAAGCGGTCCAGGTCGTTGAGCATCACCATGTCGAACGGCGTCGTGGTGGTGCCCTCCTCCTTGTAGCCGCGCACGTGCAGGTTCTGGTGCCCGTTGCGGCGGTACGTGAGGCGGTGGATGAGCCACGGGTAGCCGTGGTACGCGAAGACGATCGGGCGGTCGGCCGTGAAGATCGTGTCGAACTCCGCGTCGGACAGCCCGTGCGGGTGCTCGCGCTCGTCCTGCAGGCGCATGAGGTCGACGACGTTGACCACGCGCACCTTGAGCTGCGGCAGCTCGCGCCGCAGGATGTCGACGGCCGCGAGCACCTCGAGCGTCGGCACGTCACCGGCCGCGGCCAGCACGACGTCCGGCTCCTCGTCCTGCGCCTCCGAGCCGGCCCACTCCCAGATGCCCAGCCCGCGCGTGCAGTGCGCGACGGCCTGGTCCATCGTCAGGAAGTTCGGGGCGGGCTGCTTGCCGGCAACGACGACGTTGACGTACTGACGGCTGCGCAGGCAGTGGTCGTACGTGCTCAGCAGCGTGTTGGCGTCCGGCGGCAGGTACACCCGCACGACCTCGGCCTTCTTGTTGACCACGTGGTCGATGAAGCCCGGGTCCTGGTGGCTGAAGCCGTTGTGGTCCTGGCGCCACACGTGGCTCGACAGCAGGTAGTTCAGGCTCGCGATCGGGCGCCGCCACGGGATGTCGTTGGTGACCTTGAGCCACTTGGCGTGCTGGTTGAACATCGAGTCGACGATGTGGATGAAGGCCTCGTAGCTCGTGAACAGGCCGTGCCTGCCGGTGAGCAGGTAGCCCTCGAGCCAGCCCTGGCACTGGTGCTCGGACAGCATCTCCATCACGCGACCGGCGCGGGCCAGGTGCTCGTCGACCTCGGGGCCGAAGAACTCGGCGTTCCACTGCTTGTCCGTGACGCCGTACACCGCCTGCAGGCGGTTGGAGGCCGTCTCGTCCGGACCGAAGATCCGGAAGTTGTCGGGGTTGCGGCGGATGACCTCGGTCAGGTACTCGCCGAGCACGCGCGGCGCCTCGGCCATCGAGCCGCCGGGGGTCGGGACGTCGACCGCGAAGTCGCGGAAGTTCGGCAGGCGCAAGTCGCGCAGCAGGATGCCGCCGTTCGCGTGCGGGTTCGCGCTCATGCGCAGGTCGCCGGCCGGGGCGAGCGAGCGGATGTCCGGGTCGAGGGCGCCGGTCGCGTCGAACAGCTCGGCGACCCCGTACGACTGCAGCCACTCCTCGAGCACGTGCAGGTGCTCCGCGGTGTCCCGCGCGTTGGCGAGCGGGACCTGGTGGGCGCGCCACGAGCCGGTGGTCTTCTTGCCGTCGATCGTGTCCGGGCCGGTCCAGCCCTTCGGCGTGCGGAAGACGATCATCGGCCAGGCCGGACGGCTCAGGTCGCCCTGCGCGGCGCGGGCCTTGATCGCGGCGATCTCGTCGAGCACCTCGTCGAGCAGCGTCGCGAACCGGCGGTGCACCTCGATCGCGGGCTCGTCCGCGTCGTACCCGCCCTCGAACACGAACGGCTTGTGGCCGTAGCCGACCATGAGCGCGTGCAGCTCGTCGTCGCCGATGCGGTCCAGCACCGTGGGGTTGGCGATCTTGTAGCCGTTGAGGTGCAGGATCGGCAGGACGACGCCGTCCTGGGCCGGGTTGACGAACTTGTTCGAGTGCCAGCTCGTCGCGAGCGGGCCGGTCTCTGCCTCGCCGTCGCCGACGACCGCCGCGACCAGCAGGTCCGGGTTGTCGAACGCCGCACCGTACGCGTGCGACAGCGCGTACCCGAGCTCGCCGCCCTCGTGGATCGACCCGGGCGTCTCCGGTGCCACGTGCGAGGGGATGCCGCCCGGGAACGAGAACTGCCGGAACAGCCGGCGCAGGCCCTCCTCGTCCTCCGTGATGTCGGAGTACGTCTCGGAGTACGTCCCGTCGAGGTAGGCGCTCGCGACCAGGCCCGGTCCGCCGTGGCCGGGGCCGGTGACGTAGAGCGTCGACTGGCTGCGCTGGGCGATCGCGCGGTTGAGGTGCGCGTACAGGAAGTTCAGGCCGGGCGTGGTGCCCCAGTGCCCGAGCAGGCGCGGCTTCACGTGGTCACGCGTGAGCGGTTCGCGCAGCAGCGGGTTGTCCAGCAGGTAGATCTGACCCACCGACAGGTAGTTGGCGGCGCGCCACCACTTGTCGATGCGGACCAGCGTCGCGTCGTCGATCTGCGTCCCGCTGCCGGCTTGCCATGTCGTCGTCGTGCTCATCATCGCTCCCCGTGTCGTCCCACGGCCGCGCCGCGGGTGGTTCGAGCCGCTTCCAGCCAACCCTGCGAGCAAGGACACCCATGGGACGTCTTACCCAGGGCCCGGGCGTCACCGTTCATACAACAGCATTCAGCATGGTCGCGCTCAGCGAGATCTTCGCAGGTCACGCGGCTGTCCGGGGGTGTCAGCCGCGCTCGGCGCGGCGGGGGTGTGACGTTGGTGACGCACCGTCGTCTCCCCGTGCGCGGGATACGGTGAGACGTGCCCGAACGACCGTCCGTGACCGCCTCCGAGCAGGCCCAGGCCGACGAGGCCCCGCGCGTCGGGACCGCGTCCGGCGAGGCCGCCCCGGGCGCGTCGTCGGGCGGGTGGTCCGTCCAGGAGGCGGGTGAGCCGACGACGATGCTGCGTGCGGCCGTGCGGCCGCGCATGCTCGGGATGCTCGTGCTGCTCGCGGTGGCCGCCACGGTGTGCGGACTGCTCGGGGCGTGGCAGCTCGACCGCGCCGAGGTGCGCGGGCATCGTGCGCAGGCCGAGCACGAGGCGTCGATCGTCGCCGCTGAGCCCGTGCCGCTCGGCGACGAGCTCAGCCCGCAGACGGCGTTCCGCGGCGAGCTCGTGGCGCGCAAGGTGTCCGTGACCGGCAGCTACGAGCCCGCCGGCCAGCTCGTCGTGCCGGACCGCGTGCACGACGGCGCGACCGGCTACCTGGTCCTGACGCCGCTGCGGGTGAGCGACGCGGGTGGCGCCTCCGGCGCGCAGGCCGCGGGTGCGGTGCTGCCGGTCGTGCGCGGCTGGGTGGCCTCGCCCCAGGATGCCGACGAGCCGCCCGCCGGTCCCGTCGCGGTCACGGGGTACCTGCAGGCGTCCGAGCAGGCGGGCGACGGTGTGCAGGACGGCACCGTCTCGGCCATCTCGTCGGCCGAGCTCGTGGGGGAGTGGGGCGGTCCCATCTACACCGGGTACCTGGTCCTCGTCGGCTCGCAGCCCGCGCAGGACCCCGCGATCGCACTGCTCGAGCCTCCGAGCACGCCCGGCTCGGGCCTCAACGTGCAGAACCTCGCCTACGCGGCGCAGTGGTGGATCTTCGGCGGCTTCGCCGCGGCGCTCTGGCTGCGGATGGTGCGCGACGAGGCGCGCGGGCGTCCCGCGGGGCCTGGCCCGTCCGTGCCTGGCCCGGGGGCGGCGCCGCCCGCTCGCGGGTCGGCCGCGCGCGACGACGAGGCGGGGGCACCCGACCAGCAGTGACGCCGGGTCGGGGCCGATGCCCTGTGCCCGTCGTGCCGCATGGGAGTTGGTGCGACGATGCACACCGGGGGACGTCGGCCCGACCGACGCCGGCACATCGACAGGAGACGACGATGCTCGCGCAGGGGACGTACGACGCCGACTACATCGCAGACTGCCGTGGACAGGTCGAGGCCGAGATCGCGGCGTTCGACATCGCCCGGGCGGACAGCGACGTCGACGACACCGCTCTGGAGGACCTCGAGGGGAGCTACTTCGCGGCGCTCCTGCTCGCGCTCGAGATGCGGTTCGTGCACCGGCTGCGCGCCAAGGAGGGCAAGGACGGGAACCCGCTCAACGAGGTGCGGCTCCTGGTCGAGTCGCTGATGTCGAACGGCGGGCGGATGGTCGAGGACTCCAAGCTCGGGCTCGACCCGGAGCGCAGCGTGCTGCACACGCGCCCGGGGGAGGACATCGTCCTGCGCTACGACGACTTCGTGCGCCTCTCGCGGGCGTTCTTCGCGGAGATCGAGGCGCGGTACGTCGAGGACTGACGCGCTCGCAGCCGACGCCCCTTGTTCGCTCTCAGCGAACAAGGGGGTCGGCTGCGGGTGGCCCTGTGCGGGTGGCCCTGTGCGGGGGCGCACCCGGTCAGGACTCGTGCTGCCACGACCGCCAGAGCGCGGCGTAGTCGCCTCCCGCCGCGACCAGCTCGTCGTGCGGGCCGATCTCGGTGATCAGGCCGCCGTCGACGACGGCCACGCGGTCCGCGTCGTGCGCGGTGTGCAGGCGGTGCGCGATCGCGACGACCGTGCGCCCCGCGAGGACGCCGTTGAGCGAACGCTCCAGGTGCCGCGCGGCGCGCGGGTCGAGCAACGAGGTCGCCTCGTCGAGGACCAGCGTGTGCGGGTCGAGCAGCACGAGCCGCGCGAGGGCGATCTGCTGGGCCTGCGCCGGGGTCAGCGGGGCGCCACCCGAGCCGATCTCGGTCGCGAGGCCCTCGGGCAGTGCGGCCACCCAGCCCCATGCGTCGACCGCCTCGAGCGCGCGCCGCAGCGCTTCCTGCGACGCGTCCGGGTCGGCGAGCCGCAGGTTGTCCGCGACGGTGCCGACGAAGACGTGGTGCTCCTGCGTGACGAGCGCGACGTGCCCGCGCAGCTCCTCCAGCGGCAGGTCGACGAGCGGTACGCCGCCCACGCTCACCGTGC
Source organism: Cellulomonas sp. A375-1 (assembly GCF_001040865.1). Lineage (NCBI taxonomy): Bacteria > Bacillati > Actinomycetota > Actinomycetes > Micrococcales > Cellulomonadaceae > Cellulomonas > Cellulomonas sp. A375-1. Next base: position 21,626 of record NZ_LFKW01000116.1, read on the forward strand.
CACCCGTGGGCGGGTGGATACCGGCGAGCATGCGGCCCAGCGTCGACTTACCCGCACCGGACGGACCGACCACCGCGAGCCGCTCGCCCGAGCGCAGGTCGAGGTCGATGCCGTGCAGCACGTCGTGGCCCTCGCGGTACGCGTAGCGCAGCGAACGAGCGCTCACGTCCTCGTCGGTGGGCGTGCCCTCACGCGCCTCGCGGTCCGGCTCGACGAGCCGGATGCCGACGATCCGCGCGAGCGAGGTCCCCGCGACCTGGATCTCGTCGAGCCAGAAGATCAGGTCCCAGACGGGGCCCGACACCTGGTACGTGTAGAGCACGATCGTCGCGACGACGCCCAGCGTCACGTGCCCCTGCGAGACCAACCACCCGCCCCACAGCAGCACCGCGACGGGTGCGGCGGTGAAGGCGAAGTCCACTCCCGGGAACAGCGCGGTGCGCAGGTTGAGCGTCACGCGCTCGGCGTCGAACGCCTCGCGCAGGTCGTCCTCGACGCGTGCCTCGCGGCGCGGGCCCATGCGCAGCGCGTCGACCGTGCGCGCGCCCTCGACCGACTCCGTGATGGTGCCGTTGAGGGTCGCGTACGCGGCGGACTCCCGCAGGTAGGCAGGCGTCGCACGGCGCAGGTACCAGCGCACGACGACGACCATCACCGGCACGCCCACGAACATCGCGATCGCGACGAGCGGCGACAGGACGACGCACGCGACCACGGTGAGCGTGATCGTCACGATGGCGACGATGACGCGCGGCACCCCGAAGCGCACCGCGTTCTGCAGCTTGTTGACGTCGTTCGTCGTGCGGGCCACGAGGTCACCCGTGCCCGCCCGCTCGACGGTCGACAGCGGCAGCGACGTGACGGTCTCGATGAACTCCTCGCGCAGGTCGGCGAAGACCATCTCACCGAACAGCATCGAGCTGCGCTGCGCGAACCGCGTGAGCACGGTCTGCCCGAGCACTGCGCCCGCGCCGAGCGCGACGAGGGAGTTGACGTAGCCCGTGGTGGTGCCGTCCGCGACCGCGTCGACGAGCCGCCCGAGCAGCCACGGCCCGGCCAGGCCGAGGACCGCCGCGAACGTGTGCAGCACCGCGATGCCGGTGAGCGGCCGACGGTGGGCGCGCAGGAGGTGGACCGCGTACGCGCGGACCGTCGCCGCGTCGGCGATGGGCAGCTTCACGGCCGACCTCCTCGTGTCTCGTGGGTCCCGGCGGGCTGTCCGTCGAGCAGTGCGTCGAACGCCTCGTCGGCGATCGGGTCGTCACCCGTCACGTCGACGGGCCGCGTCACCACCGCCGGGACACCCTGCGGAGGCGTCTCGTCGTCCAGGTGACGTTCGACGACGCGGCGGTACGCCGCGCCGTGCGCGTCCTGGCGGGCCAGCAGCTCGGCGTGCGTCCCGGTGGCGACCACGCGGCCGTCCACCAGCAGCTGCACCTCGTCGACGTGGTCGAGCACGAGCGGCGACGCCGTCACGACGAGCGTCGCGCGTCCGTGCCGCTCGCCGGCGAGCCGGGCCGCGATGCGCGCCTCGGTGTGCGCGTCGACCGCGGACGTCGGCTCGACCAGCAGCAGGATCTCCGGGTCGAGCAGGAGCGCACGCGCGAGCGCGACGCGCTGGCGCTGGCCGCCCGACAGCGACCGCCCCTTCTCCGGCATCTCGCCCGCGAGCCCGTCCGGCACGGAGTCGAGCACGTCGTGCGCGTCGGCGAGCGCGATGGCGCGCAGCAGGCGCTCGGCGTCGCCCGGGCCGTGCACGTCGAGCTCGCTCGCGAGCGTGCCCGAGAACAGGTGCGGGGTCGCCTCGGCCAGCAGGATCCGCTCGCGCACGACCTGCTTGTCCAGGTCGGCGAGCAGCACGCCGCCCAGCCGCACGGGCGTGGCGACCTCGGCCTCGTCGTCGAACCGACCCATGCGCGTGGCGATCGCCGCAGACTCGTCGGGGTCCGCGCTCACGAGCGCGCTCACCAGGCCGGGCCGGACGGTGACGCCCGAGGTCTCGTCGACCAGCGGGACCCCCGGCGGCGGCGCTGCCTGCGTACCCGGGCGAGCACCCGTGGCGGGCACGACGCGCAGCACGTTGAGCACCTTGCCGGCACCCACGTGCGCACGCGTCGCGGACTGCACCGTGTACGTCATCTGCTGGACCGGCCACGCGAGGAACGCGGCGAACCCGTACGCCTGCACCAGCTGGCCGGGCGTGATCTCGCCCGCCACGGCCAGGTGCGCGCCGTACCAGATCAGCACGACGACGAACGCCCCCGGCAGGAGCACCTGCAGCGCGTCGAGCCAGGACTGCGTGACCGCGACGGCCTCACCCTTGCGCCGCACGAGCTGCGACTGCTCGCGGTAGCGGGCCGTGAACACGCCCTCGCCGCCGATGCCGCGCAGGATGCGCAGGCCCGAGACCGTGTCCGAGCCGAGCGTCGTGAGCCGGCCGGACGCCTCGCGCTGCGCGACCTGACGGCGCTGCAGCGGCTTGACGAGCGCGGCGATGCAGATCGTCACGGTCGGCAGGCCGAGCACGACGATGAGGCCGAGCGGCACCGAGGTGCGCAGCATCACGAATGCCGCGATGCCGTAGGCCACGATCGAGCCGATGAACCGCGCGGCGGTGTGGAAGATCTCGCCGATGCGCAGCGCGTCGTTCGCGACGGCCGAGACGACCTCACCGGTCGGCAGCTCCGCGGTGATGGTGTGACCCGAGCGGGCGACACGGTGCCCGACCAGCTGGGACGCCGCGAACGAGGCGCGCAGCCAGTTCTCGACGTCGTAGCGGTGCCCGATCGCCGAGGCGGCGGCCGAGATCACGCCCAGCACGGCGAGCGCACCCGCGGCGCGCCACAGGTCGGAGTCGAAGCCGTGCGCGAGGCCGGAGTCGATCGCGTAGCCGGTGACGTACGGCAGCGCGGCCTGGCACGAGAACATCAGGATGCCGAGCAGCACACCGACGGTGAGGATGCCCCACTGCCGGCGCGCCTGCCACAGCAGGTACGCCACGGGACCCGTCAGAGGCGGGGTACCCGGGTCAGCCAAGGGGAGGGATCGCACTCGTTCCACGTTACGGGCGGGCACCGACACGACTCGACTCGTTTTCCGCCGGGGTCCGCGCCGGGGTCCGCGCCGGGGTCTGCGCCGGGCTCTGCGCCGGGCTCTGCGCCGCCGTGGTCCCCCACGTGCCGCACGGTGGACGTCGGGCCGGAGCAGCGGGACGCGGCGACTACCCTGAGGGCGTGACTCAGACGCCTGAGCAGCCGACAGCTCACCGCCCGGTCCTCGTCGTCGACTTCGGCGCGCAGTACGCCCAGCTCATCGCACGGCGCGTGCGCGAGGCGAGCGTGTACTCCGAGATCGTGCCCCACACGGCCACCGTCGCGGACCTGCTCGCCAAGGACCCCGCCGCGATCATCCTGTCCGGGGGCCCCTCCTCGGTGTACGCCGACGGCGCGCCGTTCGTCGACCCCGCGCTGTTCGATGCCGGCGTGCCGGTCCTCGGCATCTGCTACGGCTTCCAGGCCATGGCGCAGGCGCTCGGCGGGACCGTCGCGCAGACGGGCCGCCGCGAGTACGGCGGCACCGCGCTCGAGGTCTCCGCGACCGGCACGGTGCTCGCGGGCAGCCCCGAGCAGCAGACGGTGTGGATGAGCCACGGCGACGCGGTGCACGCGGCGCCCGAGGGCTTCGACGTCCTCGCGACGAGCGAGGGCTCACCCGTCGCCGCGTTCGAGAACCGCGAGCGGCGCCTGTTCGGCGTGCAGTGGCACCCCGAGGTGAAGCACTCGCCGCTCGGTCAGAAGGCGCTCGAGAACTTCCTCTACGAGGGTGCGGGTCTGACGCCCGACTGGAACCCGGGCAACGTGATCGCCGAGCAGGTCGAGCGCATCCGTGCGCAGGTCGGCGACGCGCGCGTGATCTGCGGGCTGTCCGGCGGCGTCGACTCGTCGGTGGCCGCAGCGCTCGTGCAGCGTGCCGTGGGGGACCAGCTCACGTGCGTCTTCGTCGACCACGGGCTGCTGCGCTCGGGCGAGGCCGAGCAGGTCGAGAAGGACTTCGTCGCCTCGACCGGTGTGCGGCTCAAGATCGTCGACGCGCGTGCGCGGTTCCTGCAGGCGCTCGCGGGCCACACCGACCCTGAGACCAAGCGCAAGATCATCGGCCGCGAGTTCATCCGCGTGTTCGAGGACGCCGCGCGCGAGGTCGTCGCCGAGTCCGGCGAGACCGGAAGCGAGGTCAAGTTCCTGGTCCAGGGCACGCTGTACCCCGACGTGGTCGAGTCCGGGGGCGGCGAGGGCGCGGCGAACATCAAGTCGCACCACAACGTGGGCGGCCTGCCCGACGACCTGCAGTTCGAGCTCGTCGAGCCGCTGCGTGCGCTGTTCAAGGACGAGGTGCGCGCGGTCGGCCTCGAGCTCGGCGTCCCCGAGGCCATCGTCTGGCGCCAGCCGTTCCCCGGCCCCGGCCTGGGCATCCGGATCATCGGCGAGGTCACGGCCGAGCGTCTCGACGTGCTGCGCGCCGCCGACGCGATCGCTCGTGAGGAGCTCACGCGCGCCGGCCTGGACCGCGAGATCTGGCAGTGCCCCGTGGTGCTGCTCGCCGACGTGCGCTCGGTCGGCGTCCAGGGCGACGGCCGGACCTACGGCCACCCGATCGTGCTGCGACCCGTGTCGTCGGAGGACGCCATGACGGCCGACTGGACCCGCATGCCGTACGACGTGCTCGCGACCATCTCGACGCGCATCACCAACGAGGTGCCCGAGGTCAACCGGGTCGTCCTCGACGTGACGAGCAAGCCGCCGGGCACGATCGAGTGGGAGTGACCCGGCATGACGAGGGATGAGGACGTGACGACGGACGCCGGGACGACGACGGACTGGAGCCGCAAGGCGCGCGGCTCGCTCACGCGCTACCGCGTGATGGCATGGATCACGGGCGCCATGCTCCTGCTGCTGTGCGCCGAGATGCTGGTCAAGTACGTGCTGCACGCCGACGGCGTCGCGGCCGCATTCGGGTGGGTCCCGTTCGCGCACGGGTGGATCTACGTGGTCTACCTCGTCACGGTGTTCGACCTGTGGGCGACCATGCGGTGGCGCTTCGGCCGGCTCGTGACCATGGCGCTCGCGGGCATCGTGCCCGTGATGTCCTTCGTCCTCGAGCGACGCGTGCACACGCAGGGACTCGCGCGCGTCGAGGCGGCGGAGGCCACGCAGCCCGTCACGGGCTGACGGGGCTCGTCCTGCGCTCCCCGCCGGGAGCGCCTCTCGTCGTGCCCGCAGAGCGTCACCGGGTGCGATTCGTCCCCATCTCGCTACAGTCGACCTGCAGGAACGTAGGCACCCGCACGTCGCACGGCCCCTGCGCCCGTCGGGTCGGCAAGGGGAACGCTCGAGAGAGGGGAACCGCACGTGGCGACCACCGCTGGCAAGCACGGAGCTCGGGGGCTCGGCCTCTGGGTCATCGTCTTCGGGATCCTGTTCATCGTGGCCGGTGCGGTCACGTGGGGTCTGGTGGCGAGCAACCTCGCCGCCGAGAAGATCACCGTCTCCGACGACGCGAAGGCCTTCCAGGGTCAGCTCGTCGACACGCCGTGGGAGGCCTGGGTCCAGGCCGACATCATCAACCATCACGCGCTCGACGCCTCGGGCGGCAAGACGTACGCCGAGCTCGACCGCGAGGACCCGGTCCGCGAGACGATGATGACCGCGTCGTTCCTCCGGGCGTCGCTCTTCACGTCGGTCGTCGCGTTCGGCGTGGCGCTGCTCGTGGTCGGCCTGGGGGTCGTGTTCCTCCTCGTCGGCTTCGCGCTGAGGCGGCTGAGCCCGGCCGACGTCGTCGAGACCGACTCGCGGGTCGTCGGCCCCGCGCCGGTCGCCGCCCCGCCCGTGGCCGCAGCGCCCGTCGCCGCCGCACCGGTCGCCCCGACGTCACCGCCCCGCGCGACGACGGCTCCCGCCACGACCGCGGCACCCGCCGCTCCGACGACGGCTGCTCCGACGACCTCGGCACCGCCGGTCGTGCCGGACACCACGACTCCGGCCGCGCCTCCGGCGTCCGCGCCGCCGTCGCACGTCGCGCCGCCCGACCCGGTCGTCGACCCGGCGCGGCGCGACGAGCCGCGCGCCTGACGTCTCGCACGACGACGAGGGGCTCTCACCCGGGTGGGTGAGAGCCCCTCGCGCGTGCGGCACCGCTCAGCGCCGGCGGCGCGTGCCCGAGATGATCGAGCCGATCAGCAGGGCCACGCCCGCGCCGGCGACCAGCACGATCGCCGCGACGTCGACGTCGATGCGCCGCCCGCCCGCCCAGGCCAGCACGCCCACGCCGAGCACGGCCAGGACCAGGCCCCACACGACCGTCCCCACGCGGGGTCCGCGCTCGGGTCGCTCGACCTCGGCGGCCTGCGCGGCGACCTGCGGGTCGCTCGCCGTGGCGGGGGGCGTCGTCGAGATGCCCTCGTCGGCGGCCGCACCGGTGGGTGCGGTGCTCGCCGGGACCTCGGTGGTGAGGGCCTCGCCGGGGAGGTTCTCGGTGGCGAGAGTCTCGCTGGTGAGGTCCTCAGTGGTGGGGACCTCGGTGGTGAGGGTCTCCGTGGGGTCGTCGCCCGTCCCGGGGTGGCCGGTGGTGGGCTGCTGCTCGGTGCTCATGAGTTCTCCCGGGTGATCGTGACCTCGCCCGCACCGACGGAGACGTCGAGCGACAGCTGCGGGCTGCCGGTCTCGCTCGCCTGGTCGCGGAAGGTCGAGTCGTCCATGCGGATGCCGCTGGCCGTCTGGTAGTCCCCGTCCACGTCCCACGTGACCTTGCCGAGCCCGACGCGCACCGCGGCCTGGACCGCGGCGTCGTCGGGGACGACGATCTCGACGCGCCCGGCCCCGACGGACACGGGCACCTGGAGCAGGTCGTCGCTCAGGGGGACGTCGGTCAGGTCGAGGACGGCGTCGCCCGCACCGAAGTGCAGGCCCTCGGCGGCTGCCGTGCGCGTCGTGACGACGACGGGGTCGGTGCTCTGGTGGATCCCGGACCCGTCCCAGGCCCAGTCGCGGTGCGTCGCCGCGCCCACGGGGAGGGAGGCGACGAGCGCCATGATCGCCAGGAACCCGAGCGAGCCGCTGGTGCGACCGCGCAGGCCGGAGACGACCACGCCGATGCCCGCGAGGAGTGCGGTCACCCCGAGCGTCGTGAGCAGCACCGGGCCGTCGAACTCACCGGCGCGGTCCGCCGCGAGCAGGCCGGCGAGCGTCAGCAGCGCGAGCGCGACGACGATGCCGATGCTCGTCGCTCCCGGCCCGCGTCGACGCGGGGGCTTGGGGCGCGGGGGTGCCGACGGGGTCACCGGCCGCGGCCCGTACGCCGTGGGCGTGCCGTACGCGGTGGGCGTGGCGGCGTAGGCGGGCGCCGCCGGAGCGGCCGGGCCTGACGCGTGGGCCGTGGGCGCCGAGGCGTAGGCCGTGGCCGAGCCGTAGGGGGGACCGGCGTACGGCGAGGTGTACGGCTGCCCGCCGCCCGAACCCGACGCGTACGCGGGGCTCGTCGCGGTCGCGGAGGCGTAGGGGGCGCCCGGGCCGTAGGGCGTGGTCCGCGGCGCGGGGCCCGACGAGCCCGGCGTGCCGTACGGCGGGG
>NZ_LFKW01000116.1:29336-55970 GCF_001040865.1 Cellulomonas sp. A375-1
GGGAGATCAGAGCGGGCACCGCGATGACGAGCCCGACGACGAACCCGAGCCACAGCAGGCCGGACAGGAAGCCGGCGATGTCGTGCGCCCACGGCGGCCCTGCGACGCCCCACCAGCCGTCGCCACGGCCGAGGCCCATGACGAGCAGCGCGGCGATGCCCAGCACGGCGATGTCGAAGCGTCCGGCGAACAGCTCCTCGGCGTGGATGCGCCCGTCGCGACGCTCGGGCAGCAGTGCCCATGCGAGCGCGTACGCCACGGCGCCGACGCCCGACAGCAGCGCGGCGACGACGAACAGGCCGCGCACGATCAGCGGGTCGATGCCGAGCCGGTCGGCGATGCCGGAGCACACGCCACCGATCCAGCGGTCGTCCGAGCGCTGGACGCCGAACCGGCGGATCGAGCCGAAGAAGCCGGCTCCGGCGACGCCCGGACCGCCCGCCCCGGGCCCGTCCTGGGGCGGGCTGCCGTACGCGGGGCCGCTCGGGGCGGGACTGCCGTGGGCGGGGCCGCTCGAGGCGGGCTCGGCCGACGACGCGCTGGAGGCGCTCGCGCCAGGTGTCGTGGCGTGCGTCGTGCCCGGCGCCGTGGTCGGGACCGCGTCCGGGGTCTCGTCGTGCGGTCGCCCCTGACCGGGGGTCGTGGGTGGGGTCGTCTCGTCCATACGACGATCCTGGCCGCGCGGCGAGCTCCGGCGACATCGGGTTCCCCCCTGAGCGGACCCTGAACCTGCCTGGCCCGACCCCTGGTCCTGACCCTGGAAGTGGCCCCTGACCTGCCGTGGACGGCCCCGCGGGCGCGCGGACGTGTGACGATTCTGGTGTGGACGTGACCGCTGAGCCGAGCCTGCCGCCGGGCGCCGTCCCCGCGCGCACGCCGCGCGGGGCGCTGCGTCGGCCGGAGCGCGGTCGCTGGTGCGCGGGCGTGGCCTCGGGCGTCTCGGCGCACCTCGGACTGCCGCTGCCGGCGGTCCGGGTCGGGTTCGTCGTGCTCACGCTGCTCGGCGGGGTCGGCGTGATGCTCTACGGCTTCTGGTGGCTCACCGTGCCCGCGGGCGACCCGTGGCGCGCCGCGGCGGACACCCGGCCCAGCGCGCTGTCGCGCGTCGCGCGCCGACCGGCCGAGTCGGGCGAGCGGGCGTCGCGTCGGTGGCCCGTGACCGACATCGCGGTGGGGCTGCTCCTCGTCGCGATCGCGGTGCTCCTCGCGGCGCTGCGCCAGGACCGGCTCGACGCGGGCTGGGTGCTCCCGATGCTCGTCGTGCTGGCCGGCGCGGCTCTCGCGTGGAGCCAGCTCGACGAGGTCGCGCGCGGGCGGCTGCGCAGCCGCGCGGGGGGCCGCACGCCGTTGCCGGTCGTGCGGCTGCTGGGCGGGGTGGTGCTCGCGGGTGTCGGCGTGCTGCTCCTCGTCGGGCAGGCGACCGGGCCGGGGGTCGACGCCGCGACGTTCGCCCAGTCCGTCGTCGCCTCGCTCGCGGTTCTCGCCGGGGTCGCGGTCGTCGTCGCACCGTGGTGGCTGCGGCTGTGGCGCGCGCTCGCGGACGAGCGCGCCGCGCGGGCACGTGAGTCCGAGCGCGCGGACATCGCGGCGCACCTGCACGACTCGGTGCTGCAGACGCTCGCGCTCATCCGCGCGCGGGCCGACGACCCCGCGGAGGTCGCGCGCATGGCGCGCGCGCAGGAGCGCGAGCTGCGCGAGTGGCTCTACGACGACCGACCGGCCCCGGGCACGTCGCTCGCGGCCGCGCTGCGGGCCGTGGTCGCCGAGGTCGAGGACTCCCGCTCGGGGCCGGGCGGTGAGCCGGTCGCCGTCGACGCGGTGGTCGTCGGGGACCGCGTTCCCGACGAGGCGACTGCCGCGCTGCTGCAGGCGACGCGCGAGGCGCTCGTCAACGCGGTGGTGCACGGGCGGCCGCCCGTGTCGCTCTACCTCGAGGTCGGCACCGACGAGGTCGAGGTCTTCGTCAAGGACCGCGGCGACGGGTTCGACGTCGACGCGATCGGCGCGGACCGCTTCGGGGTGCGCGAGTCCATCATGGGCCGCGTGCGCCGGCGCGGGGGCACCGCGACCGTGACCAGCAGGGACGGGCAGGGCACCGAGGTGCACCTGTCGATGCCGTTCGCCGCGACGCCGCCGGTGGCGGCCGAGCCCGGCGAGCCCGTGACCGAGGAGGAGCGATGACGCAGGAGGTGCCGGTCGTGCCGGCCGGAGCCGTGGACGTCGTGCTGGTCGACGACCACCACCTGTTCCGGACGGGGGTGCGGGCCTCGCTCGACGCTCGGGTGAACGTCGTCGGCGAGGCGGCGAGCGTCGACGAGGCGGTGCACGTCGTGCACGCGCTCGCACCGCCCGTCGTCCTGCTCGACGTCCACCTGCCCGGCGGCGACGGCGGAGGCGGCGCCGAGGTGATCCGCGCGTGCGCCGACCTCACGAGCACGCGGTTCCTGGCGCTCTCGGTCTCCGACGCGGCCGAGGACGTGGTCGCGGTGATCCGTGCGGGCGCGCGGGGGTACGTGACCAAGGCGATCGACGGGCCGGCCCTGAGCGACGCCGTCCGGCGGGTCGCGGACGGTGACGCGGTGTTCTCGCCGCGGCTCGCGGGGTTCGTGCTCGACGCGTTCGGCGCGGCTGCGGGCGACGTCGCGACGGGCGACGACGAGCTCGACCGCCTGAGCGCGCGCGAGCGCGAGGTGATGCGGCTGATCGCGCGCGGCTACACCTACCGCGAGGTCGCGGGCGAGCTGTTCATCTCGATCAAGACCGTGGAGACCCACGTCTCGGCGGTGCTGCGCAAGCTGCAGCTCTCCAGCCGGCACGAGCTCACGAGATGGGCCGCGGCTCGTCGTCTGCTGTGACCGGCTCGACGCCGTTGCCACGTCCTGACATGTTGTCGGCAAGTGCTTCTGCTCCCGTACGCTGTGCCGCATGGAGCTCCTGAAGAACCTGCTGCTCGTCCTGCACCTGATCGGCTGGGCCATGGTCCTCGGCGGCGTGCTCGCCACCATGCGTGCCCCGAAGCTCGCGCCGGGCGTCCTGCACGGTGCCCTGACCGCGCTCGTGACCGGCATCCTCATGGTCGGCGTCATCGAGATGGGCGACCTGCACCCGGTCGACCACGCCAAGATCGGCGTGAAGCTCGTCATCGCGCTCGTGGTCACGGCGCTCGTCGTCGTCGGGCAGCGCAAGCCCGAGAAGGTCACGACCGGGTACCTGGGCGCGATCGCCGGCCTGACCGTCGCCAACATCGCGATCGCGGTGCTCTGGCGCTGACCGCGACGTGCTCGAGCGTCAGGCTGCGACGGCCTGGCGCTCGAGCATCTGCGTCCCGTCTGGTCTCAGTCGCGGGCGAGGGCTGCCGATAGGCCGTGGGACACGTCCCTCGGTGACACGGAGCCAGCAATGCGGATGTCCTCGATGTCCATCGTCCAGAAGCTCGCCGCGCTGGTCACGCTCACGGCGCTCGGCCTCGCCGTGCTCACGGTGCTCGCCGTGGTGCGCGCCGAGCAGCGGATCATGTCCGAGCGCCGCGCCGCGACGCAGCAGGTGGTCGAGACCGCGCTCGGGGTCGTCGAGCACTACGGAGAGCTGGCGACGACCGGCGCGCTCTCCGAGCAGGCCGCGCAGCAGGCCGCGACCGACGCCGTCGCGGGCCTGCGGTACTCGGGCGACGAGTACTTCTGGATCAACGACATGGGTCCGACGATGGTCATGCACCCCGTCAAGCCCGAGCTCGACGGAACCGACCTGTCCGGTCAGGTGGACCCCGACGGCACGCAGATCTTCGTCGAGTTCGTCGACGTCGTCCGCGCGCAGGGCGCCGGGTTCGTCTCCTACCAGTGGCCCAAGCCCGGCGCCGAGGACCCCCAGCCCAAGGTCTCGTACGTCGCGGGCTACGAGCCGTGGGGCTGGGTGATCGGCTCGGGCGTGTACGTCGACGACGTGCGCGGGGCCGCGGTCGTCGACGCGCGTGGGCTCCTCGCCGCGGGCGTCGCCGTGCTGGTCGCGGTCGCGCTGGCCGGGCTGGTCGTCGCGCGGTCCGTCGTGAGCCCCGTCACCGGCGCCACGCGCGCGTTGACGGACGGCGACGCGGGTGCGCGGCTGCCCGTGGGCTCGGGGCGCACCGAGCTCGACCGGCTGGCGCTCGCGCTCAACGGGACGCTCGACCGCTCCGCCGCCGTCGCCTCCGACGTGGACGCGGCGTCCAACGACCTGCTCGACGCCGCGCAGCGCCTCGTCTCCGCGGGCGACGAGCTCGGCGAGGCGGCCGCCGACGCGGTCTCGCGCACGAGCGACGCGGGGGTTTCGGCGCGCAGCGTGAGCGAGGGAATCGACACGGTCGCTGCGGGGACGCACCAGATGGGCGCGTCGATCGGGGAGATCGCGCGCAACGCCGCGGAGGTCGCCCGCATCGCGTCGCACGCCGTCGACGCGGCGGAGCGCACCAACCGCACGGTCGCGACGCTCGGCGAGTCCTCGGCCGAGATCGGCTCGGTCGTGAAGGTGATCACCTCGATCGCGGAGCAGACCAACCTGCTCGCGCTCAACGCGACCATCGAGGCCGCGCGGGCCGGCGAGGCCGGCAAGGGCTTCGCGGTCGTCGCGGGCGAGGTCAAGGAGCTCGCGTCCGAGACCGCGCGAGCGACCGGGGACATCGCCTCGCGGGTCGAGTCGATCCAGGAGGCGGTCGCGCAGGCGGCGGCCGAGATCGGCCAGATCACCGAGGTGATCGGCCAGATCAACGACTTCCAGACGACGATCGCCGGGGCGGTCGAGGAGCAGACGGCCACGACGTCCGCGATGGCGTCGGCCGTCGCCGAGGTCGCCGAGGGCGGGCGACGTGTGGCGGCGGTGCTCGAGGAGGTCGGCGCGGCCACGGCGCGCACGAGCGGCGAGATCGACACGATCCGGTCGGCGGCGCACGAGCTCGGCTCGACGTCGCACCGGCTGCGCGAGACGGTGGGCGCCCTGGCGGTCTGACCCCGCGCCTCACCGCGTGGCACGACCGCACCCGCGCCGTCCGGGCACGCCTGGCGCGCACGCCGGTACGACGACGGGTCCCGTAGGGTCGCCGCGTGAGCGGGATCGCGGAGGTCGTCGTCGGGCTCGTCGTGCTCGTCGGGTTGTTCGGCGTCGTCGTGCAGGTGCTGCCCGGCGCGCTGCTGGTCGCCGGTGCGGTCGTGGTGTGGGGCGTCGTGACGGGCGGCGCGGCCGGCTGGACGGTCGTCGCGGTCGCCGTGCTCGCGACCCTGGTCGCAGCGGTGGGCAAGTACCTGCTCGCCGGCCGGCACCTCAAGCGCGCGGGTGTGCCGAACAGCACGCTCGTGTGGGGCGGCCTGGCGGGCGTCGTGCTGTTCTTCCTCATCCCGGTGATCGGGTTGCCCCTCGGTTTCGTCGGCGGGACGTACCTCGCGGAGTGGGTCCGCGTGCGCGACGCGCGTCCCGCCTGGCGCGCCACAGTCGCAGCGATGCAGGCCACGGGCCTGTCGATCCTCGTGGAGCTCGCGGGCGCGATGATCGTCACGGTCGCGTGGCTCGTCGGGCTCGCGGTGACGTGACGGGACCGGGGTGCGGGCGTCCCTCGGTGTCGGTGGCGGGACCTAGGCTGGACGCGCCATGACGTCGCTCTTCGATCACCTGCCCTCGTCCCTCGGCGCCGCCTTCGGTGCGGCCGCCGCCCGCTCGCACACGGGTGAGTCCTCCGGGCTCCCGCTCGTCGTGCCCCCGCGCACGGACGGCGCCGACGAGCCGGACGACGCGTCCGCGCACCGCGCCCGCCGCGAGGAGGACGAGGCCGCGCGGACCGCGCGCGCCGACGCGCTGCTCGAGGGTCTGAATCCCCAGCAGCGTGAGGCGGTCGTGCACCACGGCGGCCCGCTGCTGATCGTGGCCGGCGCGGGTTCGGGCAAGACGAGGGTGCTCGCGCACCGCATCGCGTACCTGCTCGCGACGCGGCGGGCGCGCGCGGGCGAGGTCCTGGCGATCACGTTCACGAACAAGGCCGCGGCCGAGATGCGCGAGCGCGTCGGCGGTCTCGTGGGCCCGGCCGCCGCGGGCCGGATGTGGGTCTCGACGTTCCACTCCGCGTGCGTGCGGATCCTGCGCCGCGAGGCGAGCACGCTCGGCCTGCGCTCGAGCTTCTCGATCTACGACTCGGCGGACTCCCAGCGCCTGCTCACGCTCGTCGCGCGCGAGCTCGACCTGGACCCGAAGAAGTACCCCGCCAAGGCGCTCGCGTCCAAGATCTCCGCGCTCAAGGACGAGCTGGTGGACCCGGAGACGTTCGCGGCGACGTCGGGCGGCGGCAGCGCCAACGACTTCGACTCGGCGCTCGCGCAGGTCTACACGCGCTACCAGGCGCGGCTGCGTCAGGCGCACGCGCTCGACTTCGACGACCTGATCATGACGACCGTGCACCTGCTGCAGGCGTTCCCGGCGGTCGCCGAGCACTACCGGCGGCGGTTCCGGCACGTGCTCGTCGACGAGTACCAGGACACCAACCACGCGCAGTACGTGCTCGTGCGCGAGCTGGTGGGCACGGGGGAGGGCGACGTCGAGCGCGGCGAGCTCACGGTCGTGGGCGACGCGGACCAGTCGATCTACGCGTTCCGCGGCGCCAACATCCGCAACATCCTCGAGTTCGAGGCCGACTACCCGGACGCGCGCACGATCCTGCTCGAGCAGAACTACCGCTCGACCCAGACGATCCTGTCGGCCGCCAACGCGGTCATCAGCAAGAACCCCGGGCGCAAGCCCAAGCGCCTGTGGACCGATTCCGGCGCGGGCGCGCAGATCGTCGCCTACGTGGCCGACGACGAGCGCGAGGAGTCGCGGTTCGTCGTCGAGGAGATCGACCGGCTGGGCGACTCGTCGGGCGTGCGGCCGGGTGACGTCGCGATCTTCTACCGGGCCAACGCGCAGTCGCGCGTGATCGAGGACGCGCTCGTGCGCGTCGGGCTGCCCTACAAGCTCGTCGGCGGGACGCGGTTCTACGAGCGGCGTGAGATCAAGGACGCTGTCGCGTACCTGCGCGCGGTCGCGAACCCCGACGACGACGTCAACCTGCGCCGCATCCTCAACGTCCCCAAGCGCGGGCTGGGCGAGCGGTCGGAGGCGATGGTCGCGTCGTTCGCCGAGCGTGAGCGCATCTCGTTCGGCGCCGCGCTCGAGCGGCTCGACGAGGTCCCCGGCCTCGGGACGCGCGCCGTGACGGGCCTGAGCGCGTTCGTCGAGCTCATGTCGGGGCTGCGCGCGCTCGCCGCGACCGCTGGCCCTGCCGAGGTGCTCGGCGCTGTGCTCGACCGCAGCGGCTACCTGGCCGAGCTGCGCGCGAGCGAGGACCCGCAGGACGGGTCGCGCGTCGAGAACCTCGCGGAGCTGCACGCCGTGGCCACCGAGTTCGAGCAGAGCGACCCGGACGGCGACCTGGCGGACTTCCTCGAGCGCGTCTCGCTCGTGGCCGACTCCGACCAGATCCCGTCGCCGGACGGCGGGGACGACGCGGACGCCGACGACAAGCCGGAGCCCGGAGTCGTCACGCTCATGACGCTGCACACCGCGAAGGGGCTCGAGTTCCCGGTCGTGTTCCTCACCGGCATGGAGGACGGGACGTTCCCGCACATGCGGTCCTTGTCCGACCCGGACCAGCTCGCGGAGGAGCGGCGGCTCGCGTACGTCGGCCTGACGCGCGCGCGAGAGCGGTTGTACATCTCGCGTGCGGCGATCCGTACCGCGTGGGGCGTGCCCAACGAGTTCCCGCCGAGCAGGTTCCTCGGCGACCTACCCGAGGAGCTCATCGACTGGCGGCGGCGCGAGTCGTCGACGTCGCAGCTGCGGGGCGGCTGGGGCTCGGGCTTCGGGTCCGGGGGTCGCTCGTCGGGCGGCTACGGCTCGAGCCGGGCCGGTTCGGGTGGATACGGCTCGGGTGGGTACGGCTCGGCCTCGGGGCGTGAGGAGCGCGAGAAGCGTCCCGCGCTGCCGTCGACGGGCGCGACCTTCGGCTCGGCGACGCCGCGCCCGGTCACGGCGATCCCGCAGCTCGCGATCGGTGACCGTGTGACGCACGATGCGTACGGGCTGGGATCGGTCGTCGCGCTCGAGGGCACCGGGCACAACGCGGTCGTCAAGGTGGACTTCGGCAGCGAGGGGATGAAGCGCCTGCTCCTGCGGTTCTCGCCGGTCACGAAGCTGTAGGCGCAGGTCACGGATGCGCGCGTGCGCGGAGTGTCCATCCCTCGCCCCTTCTGTGCCGATCTAGCCTCGTCCCATGAGCTCTGCGTGTGAGGAGTGCCCGTGACGACCACGTCCCCGCCCCCGGCCTCTGGGCCCCGGACCGAGACGGTCACGCGTCCGGCCGCGGGAGCGGCCGGGGAGCACGCACGCACGAGCGCCGACGCCGCCGCTGAGCACCGGACGCGCGGCGGCGACGGTCGGATCCGGGGGCTCGACGGGCTCCGCGCGATCGCCGTCCTCGCGGTCATCGCCTATCACCTGTGGCCCGAGGCGGTGCCGGGCGGCTTCCTCGGCGTCGACGTGTTCTTCGTGGTCAGCGGGTTCCTCATCACCACGCTGCTGCTGCGTCAGATGAGCCGCACCGGCCGGCTCGACATGCCGGACTTCTGGAAGCGGCGTGCGCGTCGGCTCCTGCCTGCGCTGGTGTCGGTGCTGCTCGTCGGCACGGTCGCCGCGCGGCTGGTCGAGACCGACCTGCTCGTGGGGATCGGCAGGCAGTGGCTCGGCGCGCTGACGTTCTCGACGAACTGGCTCGAGATCGCCGCAGGCACGAGCTACTTCGACGCGACCGCGCCCGAGCTGTTCCAGCCCTTCTGGTCGCTCGCGATCGAGGAGCAGTTCTACCTGCTCTGGCCGCTCGTGCTCCTGGGGCTCGTGCTGGTCGCCGCCGGGCTGCGGCTGCGCTCCGGGGCGCGGGCGATGGCGTTCGTCGTCGCGGCAGGGGCGGTCGCCAGCGCGATCGCCATGGCGGCGGCGTACACGCCCGGTGACGACCCGACGAACGTCTACTACGGCACCGGCACCCACCTGTTCGGGCTGCTCATGGGTGCGGCGGTCGCGATCGCGGCGAGCGGGCACCTGCGGCTCCTGCCCGACACCGCCTGGGCGCGGGCACTGCCGTACGCCGCGCTCGTCGTGCTGGTGGGCCTCGGGGCCACGATGGCCGCCGACGACGTCTGGACCTACCGCGGCGGCATCGTGGTGGGCTCCCTCGCGGCGCTCGCGCTCGTCGTCGCGTGCGCGCAGGAGCGGCCCGCGGGGCTCATCCGCGGGCTCGAGCTGCGGCCCGCGGAGTGGGTGGGGGAGCGCTCGTACGGGCTGTACCTGTGGCACTGGCCCGTGATCCTCGTGGTCAGCGCCGCGCTGGGCGACGCACCCGGCTCCCCGTTGTGGTGGCGCACCCCGCTGATCGCCCTCCCGGTCACGTTCCTGCTGGCCGCGCTCAGCCACCGGTTCGTCGAGACGCCCGTGCGGCGCGACGGGTTCCGGGCCGTGTCGCGGCAGGTTCTCGGCGCCCTCCGAGGTCCTCGTCCTGTGGCACGCGTGGCTGCGGTCGCTGCGGCGGTGCTCGTCGTCGGTGCGACCGTGTCGGTCGCGACCGCGCCGACGACCTCGTCCACGCAGCGCGCGATCGAGGCCGCGCTGCAGGAGATCGCCGACCGCGAGGCGCGTGGGGCGGACGACCAGGACCGCGACACCTCGAAGGGCAAGCCCACGGCCGGTGCGACGCAGGCCCCGACCGCCGGTCCCACCGTGACGCCGAGCAAGGAGCCGACCACCGAGCCGACGGGCACCGCCACGCCGCCGGGCTCCGCGGTGATCGACGGGGCCGACGTGATCGGCTTCGGCGACTCGGTGCTCTCGGCCGCGGCCCCGACGCTGTACGACGTGTTCCCGAAGATCGCCATCGACGCCAAGCCGATCCGCAAGTGGGTCGACGTGCCCGCGCTGGTCGGCGCGGCGGCCGAGGCCGGGAAGCTGCGGCCGATCGTCCTGCTCGACTTCGGGACGAACGGCGGGTTCAAGTTCGACGGCTCGATCGAGGCGCTCGACGAGACGCTCGACATCATCGGCCCGGACCGGCAGGTGATCATCTACACCGTCGTCGGCATCAGCTACTGGGTCGAGGACGCCAACGCCGCGCTCGTCGAGCGGGTCAAGGACCGGCCCAACGTGCACGTCGTCGACTGGCACCGCTACATCAGCAAGCACTCCGGCCTGCTGCACGCCGACCGCACCCACCCGAACATGAAGGGCGTGGTCGCCTACGCCGACCTGCTGCGCGAGGAGCTGACGACGCTCGCGTCGTGACGCTCAGGCGGCGCGTGCCCACGCGACACCGACGGCGTCACGCACGGCGTCGTCGGACAGCCCGAGCGAGCTGAGCGTGGCGCGTGCCGCGGACTCCGGCGCGCGGACCGCGGCGAGCAGCAGGTGCCCGGTGTCGATGCGTCGCCGCTCGGTGCGGATCGCCTCGCGCAGGGCGAGCTCGAGGAGCTTCTTGGCGTCGGGGGTGAGTGCGCGCGGAGCCGTGCGGTGCGCGGCGTCGAGCGCGCCCTCGCCGAAGGTCGCCTCGACCTGGGCACGGACCGCGCCGAGGTCGACGCCGATGGAGGCCAGGGCGTCGTCGTCGAGCCCGTGGCGGGCGCGGACGGCCTGGGCGAGGGCGTCCGCGCCGATCCCCAGACCTGTCAGCGCCTGCTGCGCGACGCCGTCGACGCGTACTGCGGCCAGCAGCACGTGCTCGGACCCGATGCGCTCGGCACCCAGCGCGCCGGCCTCGTCGCGCGCCCGGGTGACGGCGTCGCGGGCATCCTGCGTGAAGCGTTCGAACATCAGGGCACCACCCTTCCCGTGGTCTTCCCGTACTTCTTGTGGACCGCCTGCCGGGTGACACCCAGGCAGTCGGCGATCTGCTGCCAGGACCAGCCCTGGCGCCGCGCGCGCTCGACCTGGAGTGCTTCGAGGCGGTCGGCGAGCGTCCGCAGCGAACGCACGGCGCGCAGACCCTCGGCCGGTTCGGCCGCGCCGGCGGCGGTGAGGAGCGTGTCCGTGCCCGTCATGCGTGTCAATCTAGATTGACACGGCGGCGCGTGTCAACCAGGGTTGACGAGCGTTCGTGGTCGCGGTCTGTGCGGCGTCCCGACCCGCGCCGCCCTACCGTGGCGGCATGAGCATGGGTGGTCCGGGGCACCGCGGCGGCGGCATGGGGCGCCCCCTCGACGAGTCGGCCCAGCGCCGGCTGAACGCGCAGGCGCCACCCGTGGCGAACCTCGGTCGGCGGGTCGTCGCCCTGTTCCGGCCGTACCTGCGGCGCATCGCCGTGACCGGCGTGATCGTCGTGGCCTCGGCCGCGATCGCCGTGGTGCCGCCGCTCGTCGTCCAGCGGATCTTCGACGACGCGCTGTTCCCGCCCGACGGCGGCGGCCCGCACCTCGACCTCCTCGTCGGGCTCGTGGTGCTCATGGTCGCGCTGTTCCTGGTGGCCGCGGGCCTCGGGGTGATCCAGACGTGGCTGACCTCGACCGTCGGCAACCGTGTCACCGGCGACCTGCGCGTCCGGCTCTTCGAGCACCTGCAGGCCATGGAGCTCGGCTTCTTCACCCGCACCAAGACCGGAGTGATCCAGTCACGGCTGCAGAACGACGTGGGCGGCGTGGCGGGCGTGCTCACCAACACCGTCACGACGATCCTCGGCAACGCCGTCACCGTGGTCGCCTCGCTCGTCGCGATGCTGCTCATCGACTGGCGCCTGACGCTCGTGGCCGTCGTGCTCATGCCGGGGCTGGTCGCCGTGCAGCGGCGCGTCGGGCAGGCGCGCGCGCGGATCGCCGCCCAGACGCAGGAGTCGCTGTCCGAGCTCACGTCCATCACCCAGGAGACGCTCAGCGTGAGCGGCGTGCTGCTCTCGAAGTCGTTCAACCGGCAGGGCGCGGAGTCGGCGCGGTACCGCGCCGAGAACGACAACCAGGTGCGGCTCCAGGTGCGGCGCGCGATGAGCGGGCAGGGCTTCTTCGCGGTCGTGCAGGTCCTCATGGCGAGCGTGCCCGCGGTCGTCTACCTCGTCTCCGGGTGGCTCATGCAACGGCCCGACGGCGGCACCATCACCGCGGGCACGGTCGTCGCGTTCACGACCGTGCAAGCGCGCCTGCTCGGTCCGCTCATCGGCCTCATGCGCGTCGCGCTCGACGTGCAGACCTCGCGCGCCCTGTTCGCGCGGATCTTCGAGTACCTCGACCTGCAGCCGGTGATCGAGGACGCGCCGGACGCGATCCCGGTCTCGCGCGCACCCGGGCCGCTCGGGCGCGTGGAGTTCCGCGACGTCGTGTTCCGCTACCCCGACTCCGCACCCGACGCGCGCCCCACGCTGCGTGGCATCAGCTTCACCGCGGAGCCCGGTCAGCACGTCGCGTTCGTCGGGCCGTCCGGTGCGGGTAAGACGACCGTGCTCTACCTCGCGCCGCGCCTGTACGAGGTGTCGGGTGGGCAGGTGCTGTTCGCCGGGGAGGACGTCCGGCGGCTCACGCAGGAGTCGGTGATCGACAACGTCGGGATCGTCTCCCAGGAGACGTACCTGTTCCACGCGACGATCCGCGAGAACCTCACGTACGCCAAGCCTGACGCGACCGACGACGAGATCGTCGAGGCGTGCCGCGCCGCGAACATCCACCACGTCATCAGCGGCTTCGCCGACGGGTACGACACCGTGGTGGGCGAGCGCGGGTACCGGCTGTCCGGCGGTGAGAAGCAGCGCATCGCCATCGCGCGGGTGCTGCTCAAGGACCCGGCCGTGCTGCTGCTGGACGAGGCGACCTCGGCTCTCGACACGGTCTCCGAGCGCGTGGTCCAGGAGGCGCTCGACACCGCGGCCCGCGGTCGGACGACGCTCTCGATCGCGCACCGCCTGTCGACCGTGATCGCGGCGGACACGATCCACGTGGTCGAGGCCGGCCGGATCGTCGAGTCCGGCACGCACGCCGAGCTCGCCGCCGCGGGCGGGCTGTACGCCGAGCTCGCGGCCCAGCAGCTCGCGTCGTCGAGGATCCTCGAAGAAGAACGCGCCGAGCCGCCCGCCGACCACCCCGAGCGCCGCGCCGACCGTGCCCCCACGGACGGGCCGGCCGACCCCACGGCCCCCGCGGTCCTCGCACCCGCCGAGGGTGCTCTCGTGGGTCCGTTCGCCGACGGGTTCGTCGCGGCACCGCCGCTCGTCGCCGGTTCCGCCGGGCCCGAGCCGCGACCCGACGGGTTCGTCCCCGACGAGACCCGCTGACGCACCGGCCTTCGCCCCGACGAGGCCGCACCCGCCCTCGCCCCGACGGGGCCGCGCACGGGTGCGTCCCCGACGAGACCAGGGGACGCTCGCGCGTCAGGCGGTGCCCACCGGCCAGCGCCCGTGCGGCAGAGCGGTCTGCGACCTGCTCGCGCCGGTCACGTTGACGAGCGCCAGGGCGGCGGCGCCCTGGGTCGCGACGAGCGCGCCGACCGCCGACATGACCATGCCCGTGTTCACGGCGGCCTCCTCGACGATCAGCAGCAGCCCCGCCCACGACAGCACGACCGACCCGATCGCCGCGACGGTCGCGATCGACGCGACGAGGAACTTGGTGAGGATCAGGCTCAGGGCGACGTAGAACGCCAGGCCGGCGACTGCGCACGCGCCGAGGGAGGCCGTGACCGTGCCGGAGACCGCCTGGATCTGTGCCGCAGCCGGGGACTGGCCGGCGACCGCGCCGCGGTACGTCGTCGCGGCCTCGCCGGTCCAGCGCAGCGGCGCCCGCAACGCGTTCGGGTGGACCGACGCGGCGACCCCCGACACGGGCGAGCCCACCCGCGTCATCCAGTCGTGCGCTCGGACGAAGAACAGCACGGGTGCGGCCGCGCCCTCGAGGAGCTCGCCGAGCCTGTCGAGCAGCTCGCGACCGAGCTCGAGCAGCCGGTCGGTGCACCATCGCAGGCCCGCGGCGAGCTGGTCGGGGAACCACCAGTGCGCGGTCGCGTCGTCGACGGCACCCGGCACCCGGGCGAGCTGCTCGGTCAGCGCGCGCATCCCGGACCGCAGCCCGTCGACGGTCGTCTCGTAGGTGGAGGGGTTGAACTGGACCGGCTGGGCCGGGCTCCCGTGCGGCGTGGTCGGGAAGGGCGCGGTCGCGAAGGGCGTGGTCGTGACAGGCGTGGTCGGGATGGGCATGGTCGGGAACGACATCGCAGGCTCCTCGGTCGGTGGGCGGACGGGTGCTCAGTAGGCGCCGCCGACGTGCGAGGACACCTCCTCGTCGCGTCGCTCGTACGCGGTGGCGTTGGCGCGCAGCGCCGCGGCGATCTCGGTCATCTCCGCGCTTCCCTCGCGGCAGCGCGAGGCGACGTGCTCGACGGCGTCGCTGTAGGCGTCCCGCATCACCACGAACACCCCGGCCTGCAACGCGCTCAGCTGCATCGACTCGACCGTGGCGGCGACCGCTGCCAGGACCTCGCCCTGCTCGTCCCAGGTCCCCGCCTCGTGCCGCAGCGCCTGCAGGACGACGTCGACCTCGGCGTCGCTCACGAGCGCTCGCGCGAGGCCGCTACCCGTCCGACGCCGCTCGGGCTGAGCGGGTCGGCCGTCATCGAGCGCAGATGCGTCAGCACCTCGGCGAGCAGTTCGTCGGGCACGGCGGGTGCCTCCTGGTCCACGCGCCGCGCGAGGTCCTGGACGGCGTCCTGGACGGCGTCGGTCAGGAGCGCGGACAGCGCGCTCGCGCTCGCCTTCGCAACCCGGTGACCGCTCAGGCCGACGTCGACGACCCCGCCGCGCCCGACGCGCACCTCGACCTCGCCGTCGAGCGCGCGCCCCAGCCCGAGCGTGGCCCCGGCGTCGGACGCCGTCTGGTGCGAGACGGCGGCGAGGGACGTGATCGCGATCTCCGCGAGCTCGTCGAGCGGACGCGGGTCGCTCGCGTGCGCCACGGGCTGCGGGGGAGGAGTCGCCGACGGCCGCGCCTCGGCCCAGCGCGCGCGCCGCGCCGCGGCCTGGTCGGCGAGCGCCGCGCGTGCCTGCTCGTCGAGCGCGAGGGCCGCCGCCCGTCCGGCGTCGACGACCGCCCGCGCCAGCGCCTGCGGCGTGCACCGCGTGTCCCACCCCGCGCCGACGAGCACGCGCGTCGGCGTGCCGTTGCGGTCGAGGCTGACCGCAGCGAGACGCTCGGCGTCCCACACGGTCGTCTCCTGCGGCAGCTCCGCGCGCACCCGGTGCACCGTCGCACCCAGGTCGTACGCCTGCTGACCGCCCTGCCGCCACTCGCCGCCTGCGCCGCCCGTGCCTACGGGTGTCGCGCCGTCCTGGTCGGACATCTGTGGCCTCCCTGCTCCGTCGTCGTGCGCCCCTGCGCTTGCCTCGCGGTTGTCCCGCGAACGTCCGAACCGGACACTAGAGCCCAATCCGGACGTCCCGCAGGTCTTCTCACGGACTTGTGGACGTCGAGGGGTCACCAGGCCGGGTCTCTCGATGTGAAGAGATCCACATCTCTCGATGTGAAGAGATCTCGGGCGGACGGCTAGCATCGATCCGGAGCACACGGCCGCACCGGGGCCGCCGCAGCGCGGCCGACGAGAGGAACTGGGACCACAGTGGACCTGTTCGAGTACCAGGCACGGGACATCTTCGAGAAGCACGGCGTACCGGTGCTGGGCGGCATCGTCGCCACCACCCCGGACGAGGCGCGCGCCGCGGCGCAGACGCTGCTCGACGGCGCCCCGGGCGTCGTCGTCGTGAAGGCGCAGGTCAAGACCGGTGGTCGCGGCAAGGCGGGCGGCGTCAAGCTCGCGCGTTCGGCCGACGAGGCCGCCGAGCAGGCGGGCCAGATCCTCGGCATGGACATCAAGGGTCACACCGTGCACCGCGTGATGATCGCCGCGGGCGCGAAGATCGCGAGCGAGTTCTACTTCTCCCTCCTGCTGGACCGTGCCGAGCGCCGCTACCTCGCGATGTGCTCGGTCGAGGGCGGCATGGAGATCGAGCAGCTCGCCGTGGAGCGTCCCGAGGCGCTCGCCAAGGTCGCCGTCGACCCGCGCGTGGGCATCGACCAGGCGAAGGCCGACGAGATCGTCGCCGCGGCCGGGTTCGACGCCGCGATCGCCGGCAAGGTGGCTGACGTCCTGCAGAAGCTGTGGGTCGTGTACCGCGACGAGGACGCGACGCTCGTCGAGGTCAACCCGCTGGTGCTGACCGAGGACGGCGAGGTCGTCGCGCTCGACGGCAAGGTCACGCTCGACGCCAACGCGGACTTCCGGCACGCCGACCACCTCGAGCTCGAGGACGCGGCCGCGGCCGACCCGCTCGAGGCGCGCGCCAAGGAGAAGGACCTCAACTACGTCAAGCTCGACGGCGAGGTCGGCATCATCGGCAACGGTGCCGGGCTCGTCATGAGCACGCTCGACGTGGTCGCCTACGCGGGCGAGAAGCACGGCGGTGTCAAGCCGGCCAACTTCCTCGACATCGGCGGCGGCGCCTCGGCCGAGGTCATGGCCGCGGGTCTCGACATCATCCTGACCGACCCGCAGGTCAAGTCGGTGTTCGTCAACGTCTTCGGCGGCATCACGGCGTGCGACGCGGTCGCCAACGGCATCGTCGCTGCGCTCGAGATCCTCGGCGACGAGGCGAGCAAGCCCCTCGTCGTGCGGCTCGACGGCAACAACGTCCTCGAGGGCCGCCAGATCCTCGCGGCCGCCAACCACCCGCTGGTCACGCTCGCCGACACGATGGACGGCGGAGCGGACAAGGCCGCCGAGCTCGCGAACGCCTGAGACGACGAGAGAGAACAACTGACATGGCGATCTTCCTCACCGAGGCCAGCAAGGTCATCGTCCAGGGCATGACCGGCTCCGAGGGCACCAAGCACACGACGCGCATGCTCGCGTCGGGCACGAACGTCGTCGGCGGCGTGAACCCGCGCAAGGCCGGCACGAGCGTCTCGTTCCCGCAGGGCGAGGGCACGGTCGACGTGCCCGTCTTCGGCTCCGTGGCCGACGCGGTCGCGCAGACCGGCGCCGACGTGTCCGTCATCTTCGTGCCGCCGGCCCACACCAAGGGCGCGGTCGTCGAGGCGGTCGACGCGGGCGTCCCGCTCGTCGTCATCATCACCGAGGGCGTCCCCGTCGCGGACACTGCCGAGTTCTTCGCCTACGCGCAGGACAAGGGCGTGCGCCTCATCGGCCCCAACTGCCCCGGCCTGATCAGTCCCGGGAAGTCCAACGTCGGCATCATCCCGGCGGACATCACGGGCCCCGGGCGCGTCGGCCTGGTCTCGAAGTCGGGCACGCTGACGTACCAGATGATGTACGAGCTGCGGGACTTCGGGTTCTCCTCCGCGGTCGGCATCGGCGGTGACCCGATCATCGGGACCACGCACATCGACGCGCTCGCGGCGTTCGAGGCGGACCCTGACACGGACGTCATCGTGATGATCGGCGAGATCGGCGGTGACGCCGAGGAGCGTGCGGCGGAGTACATCAAGGCGCACGTGACCAAGCCGGTCGTCGGCTACGTCGCGGGCTTCACCGCTCCCGAGGGCAAGACCATGGGCCACGCGGGCGCGATCGTGTCGGGCTCGTCGGGCACCGCGCAGGCGAAGAAGGAGGCCCTCGAGGCCGCCGGCGTCAAGGTGGGCAAGACGCCCTCGGAGACCGCCGCGCTGGCCCGCGAGCTCCTCTCGGCCTGAACCAGTCATCGACGAGCGCGCCGCACCGGGTCCCACCCGGGCGGCGCGTTCGTCGTCTCCTGCCGGGGTCCGGCGAGGGGGCGGGGCACGGTGGTGAGCGTGCCGCGGATGTCGGGACGCGCCGGGCGGCGTGCGTGGTTCGGGACGCCGGTGCGGCGACGATGGGCCGGTGAGTGTCCTGACGGGTGAGCGTGACGGCACCGAGGCGCGCCGTGGCGGCGCCCCTGGGCGCCGAGCCTCGGGACGCAACGGGCGGTCGTCGGCCTTCTTCGTGAGCGCGCTCGACGGATCGCCGCGTTGGGTCGCGGGCGCGCTCGCCGCGCTCCAGGGCGCCCTGCTCTCGCTGCTCGTCGTCGTGCTCCCAGCGGTCGCGGCCTACGTCGCGACGTCGGCCGACCCCGCGAACGAGGGCGTCGAGTGGTTCCGCTCGGTCGTCGTCGGCACGAGCCTGTGGCTCGCGGGCCACGGCGTGCCCCCGGTCGTCGGCGGTGCGCAGGTCACGCTCGTCCCGCTCGGTGTGACCCTGATCGCGCTGTTCACCGCGTGGGCCTCGGCGCGCCGGTCGGGGGTGGTCGATCGGTCGGCCTTCGTCTCCGGCACGGTCGCGTACGCGGTGGTCGTCGGCGTGCTGGGGGCGAGCGTCGCGGGGCCCGTGGCGGGCCTGCGCGGGCTCGTCGGCGGTGCGCTCGTCGGCGGGACCGGGATGGCGGCGGGACTGCTCGCGCGGCCCGAGGCCCCGACGTGGCGCGAGCTCACCCGGCCCTGGCACGGGCGGCTGCCGATCGTGATCGCGACCGCGGTCGAGGCCGCGACGATCGCGTTCGCCTCGCTCGTCGTCGTCGCCGCGCTCGTCGTGACGGGCTGGGTGCTCGCCGGTCGCACGACGATCGTCGCCATCGCCGACGCGCTCGGCGTCGACCTGCTCGGCGGGGCCGTGCTCGCGCTCGCCGAGCTCGCGTTCGCGCCCGTGCTCGTCGTGTGGGCCGTCGCGTGGATCGCAGGCCCGGGCTTCGCGGTGGGGGAGGGCTCGCACTTCGCCGTGGACGCGATGACGGGCGGCACCCTGCCGGCCGTCCCGATGCTCGGCGCGCTGCCGGGCGGGGACGTCGTGGGAGGTCCCGCGGTGCTCGCGCCGCTGCTCGTGGTCGCGTGCGGGACCGTCGCCGGGTGGTACGTGCACCGAGGCCTGCGCGGTCGCCAGGGGTTGCGGGCGTGGAGCGGGTCTGCCGCGTGCGTGGCGACCGCCGTCATCACGGGGCTCGTCGCCGCTGTGGCGATGCTCCCGGCATCGGGTGCGATCGGACCGGGGCGCATGACCGAGCTGGGTGCGCCCGCGCTGCTCGTCGGGGGCGTGGTCGCGCTCGAGGTGCTCGTCGGTTCCCTGCTCGTCGTGCTCCCGACGGACCGGCTGCTGCGTGCGGCCACCGGGCAGGCGCTGCTGCGAGGGTGGCAGCGGCTGCGTCGCCGCTAGGGACGGGTGCGGGTCTCGAACCGCTCGACCCACTCCTCGACCGACTGCCGGAACTGCGTCTCGCACTCCTGGCGCGCGCTGATGGTCAGGGCCCCGGCGAGGCACTCCTGGCGGTCCACGTAGATGGGCCACATGAGCGCCATCCCGATCGAGACGACGAGCCAGAACGCGCTCACGCCCACGCCGCCGATGAGCAGACTGGTGAGCGTGCCGCGCACGCGCAGCCTGATCGCGCGGATCAGTGCGCGGACGCCCACGACGAGCGCGAGCACCGTGAAGACGAGTCCGGCGGCCTGCCACGGCACCGGGAACGAGCTCGTGAGCACGGCCGCGACCATGAGCGCCGCGAACGTGCGGCCCTGACGCGCGAGCGCCGCGACCTGCTCCGGGTCCGGCGGCGTGGTGTCACGCGACGGAGGTGCGACCGGCCGCTGCCCTGGGGGCATGCCCCAGCCCGCCTCGGGACCGGGCTGGCCCCCGGGCGCCGTGGGGTGGCCCTGCTGCGGCGCCCCGTGCGGCGGTGTGCCCGGCTGCGGCGCGCCCGGCTGCGGCGCGCCCTGCGATGCCGCACCGTCGTCGGGCGCCGACGACGGCCGGTCCTCCGGCGGCGCGTAGGGGTTGCTCACCCCGACATTCTCGCCCACGCCACCACGTGCGCCGCCCATCCACACCCCGCCACCCCACGCCGAACCAGCGCCTACGCGCCCTTCCAGCCGCCGAGGCCGGAGTGGGCGCTGGGTCGGTCGCGAGAGGAGGTGGGAGGTCAGGGGGTGAGGTGGGCGCGCCACCAGGCGACGGTCTGCTGGGTGATCCGGTCCCAGGGAGTGGGGTCGAGGCCGAGCAGCGCGTGCGAGGCGGTGGAGTCCATCTCGAACGGCTCGACGAACTGGTAGCGCATGCCGCGGACCTCGCGGAGCACGGGGGAGACGAGCCCGGCCGTGCGCAGCACGACGTCGGGCACGGGGGCCAGGCGCGGTGTCGTCGTCCCGGCCGCTGCGGCCAGCCGCGTCGCGAGCTCGCGGAACGTCAGGGGAGCGTTCGTCGGGGCCATGACCGGACGGCCCCAGGCGGCCTCGGTGCTCGCCGCGGCCGCCATCGCCGCGACCATGTCGGGCAGGTAGGTCCACGAGTGCGGCTGGTCCGGGTCGCCGATCGGGCGGCACGTGCCGCCGCGCAGCACGGGACGCATCAGGCGGTCGCCCGCGTGCGAGTCCCCGGTCGCGTACGGGCCGAGGTAGTCCGACGCCCGGACCTCGGTCGCGCGCACGTCGCCCGCCTGCGTCCGCGCGGCGGACTCGCGCCACATCTGCGCGCGCACGCGGCCCTTCGTCTCGGTGGCGGCGAGCGGCGTGTCCTCGCGCATGACCCCGCTGCCGGCGCCGTAGCCGTACAGGTTCGCGGCGACGACGAGCACGGCCCCGGTCGCCTGCGCGGCGTCCAGGGCTGCGCGGTGCAGACCCGGCCAGACAGCCGGCCACTGGTCGTAGCGCGGGTTGGCGCACTGGTAGAGGGCCGCTGCCCCCGCGGTGAGGCCGGTCAGGGCGGCCGTGTCGGACGCGTCGGCCGCGACGTGCGTCCACGCGCCGGGGACCGCCGGTCGGGTGCCGCGGTCGGTGCCGCCGGACCGGGACACGACGACGACGTCGTGCCCCTGCGACGCGAGCAGGCGGGCGAGCGAGGTGCCGACCGGGCCCTTGCCGATGACGACGTGACGGGACATGGGTGCTCCTGGTGAGGGGGTCCGACGAACGCGAGACACGCGCAGGCCCGGACGCTGGGCGATGCGCGAGGGCCCGGCGACCGGCGGAAGTGTGAGCGGTGCTCTCGATTGGTACCCATGCTCACGGGCCGCAGCGCGCGATGTCAAGAGCAGTGCTCACATTGATGATCGGTGCTCACGTCGGGCATCATCGGGCGATGAGCCCCGACGCCCCGACGACCCCCCGGGCGCGAGCGCGTGCCGCGTTCCAGGCGGACCTGCTCGCCGTCGCCCGCGCCCGGATCGCCGCCGAAGGGGCGGCGCAGCTCTCGCTGCGCGCCGTCGCGCGCGACCTGGGCGTCGCCTCGTCCGCGGTGTACCGGTACGTCGAGTCGCGCGACGCCCTCCTGACGATGCTCCTCGTCGAGTCCTACGACGAGGTCGCCGAGGCGTGCGAGGCGGCGCTCGCGCGCGCGGTCGACGCCGCCGCCGCCCCCGGGCAGACGTGGCTCGCGGTCGGCCGGGCGTTCCGCACCTGGGCGGTGGAGCACCGGCACTCCTACGAGCTGATCTACGGCACGCCCGTGCCCGGGTACGCCGCGCCGCAGGACACCGTCCCGCACGCGACGCGGGTCTGGGCGGCGGTGGCCGCACCGCTCCTCGACGCGCACGCGCGTGGCGTGCTCGGCCCGTCCCCGGCCGACGGCCGCTCCGACGACCTCGTCGACCCGTTCGCGGTCGAGCTCGCGCGCGAGATGGCGGGCGTCGCGGGGCGGCTCGCGCGCGGCGCTGTGCCGTCCGACGCGGCCGCGGCCCTCGTCGTCCGGTCCTTCTCGCTGTTCGAGGCGCTGCTCGGCGCGCTCTCGGCCGAGCTCTTCGGGCACCTGCACCGCGTCGTGGCGGACCCCGCGCGCGCGTTCGACGTCACGCTCGCGACGGTCGCCGCGGGAGTCGGTCTGCGGGTGGACCTCGCGGGCTAGACTGGGCCCGGCCGTGACTGGCGAAGGTGGGACCGACCACCGGGGAGCGGCTGAAGTCCCCCTGCAGCGCACCGCCCGCCTGGGTGCCTGGGTCCCACCTCGATGCCGACCCAGGAGTGTGCCGTGAGCGCCGTCCCGCCCGTCCCCAGCTCTGACCTCGACCCGGCTTCCGACGAGACCCGCCGCCCCGTGCGCCGCGCGCTCGTCTCGGTGTACGACAAGACCGGGCTGGTCCAGCTCGCGACCGACCTGCACGCGGCCGGCGTCGAGCTCGTCTCCACCGGCTCGACCGCCGCGACGATCGCAGCCGCCGGTGTCCCGGTCACCAAGGTCGAGGACCTCACCGGGTTCCCCGAGTGCCTCGACGGGCGCGTCAAGACGCTGCACCCGCGCGTGCACGCCGGGATCCTCGCGGACACGCGCCGCCCCGAGCACCTCGCGCAGCTCGACGAGCTCGGCATCGCCGCGTTCGAGCTCGTCGTCGTCAACCTGTACCCGTTCACGCAGACCGTCGCGTCGGGCGCCGCGCCCGACGAGTGCGTCGAGCAGATCGACATCGGCGGACCGTCGATGGTCCGCGCGGCCGCGAAGAACCACCCGAGCGTCGCGGTCGTCGTCGACCCCGCACGGTACGAGGCCGTCGCCGACGCCGCGGCCGGTGGCGGGTTCACGCTCGCGCAGCGCCGGCTCCTCGCGGCCGAGGCGTTCGCGCACACCGCGGCGTACGACATCGCGGTGTCCGGCTGGTTCGCGAACGCGTACGCGCCCGACGAGCAGGCCCTCGAGTCGGGCTTCGGCGCGCTCGTCGGGGCGCAGTGGACCCGCGGCGAGGTGCTGCGCTACGGCGAGAACCCGCACCAGTCCGCGGCGCTGTACCTGTCCGACGCGGGCCGCGCCGGTCAGGGCCTGGCGGGTGCCGCCCAGCTCCACGGCAAGGCCATGAGCTACAACAACTACGTCGACGCGGACGCCGCGTGGCGCGCCGCGCACGACCACGGCGACGCGCCCACCGTGGCGATCATCAAGCACGCCAACCCGTGCGGCATCGCGGTCGGCGCCGACGTGGCCGACGCGCACGCCAAGGCCCACGCGTGCGACCCGGTCTCGGCGTTCGGCGGCGTGATCGCGACGAACCAGCGGGTCACCCTGGCCGCCGCGCAGCAGATCGCGCCGGTGTTCACCGAGGTCGTCGTGGCCCCGGGCTTCGACGACGACGCGCTCGAGGTCCTCACGCAGAAGAAGAGCATCCGCCTGCTCGTGGTCGACGCGCCGCAGGGGTCGGTCGTCGAGATGCGCCCGGTCTCGGGCGGCCTGCTCCTGCAGCACGTCGACCGCCTCGACGCCCCCGGCGACGACCCGGCCAGCTGGACGCTCGCGACCGGGGAGGCCGCGGACGCGGACACGCTCGCGGACCTCGCGTTCGCGTGGCGCGCGGTGCGCGCGGTGAAGTCCAACGCGATCCTGCTCGCGAACGACGGCGGGTCCGTCGGGGTCGGCATGGGCCAGGTCAACCGCGTCGACTCGTGCCGCCTCGCGGTCGAGCGCGCGAACGCGGGCGACGTCGAGCGCGCGCGCGGCGCGGTCGCCGCCTCCGACGCGTTCTTCCCGTTCGCCGACGGCCTGCAGGTGCTCCTGGACGCGGGCGTGCGCGCCGTCGTCCAGCCGGGCGGCTCGGTCCGCGACGAGGAGGTCATCCAGGCGGCGAGCGCCGCGGGCGTGACGCTCTACCTGACGGGCACCCGCCACTTCGCCCACTGAGCGGACCGGCCCCGTCCGCGAGCCCCGCACCTGCCCGGTGCGGGGCTCGCGGCTTCTCAGGCGCGTAGCGGGAGCGCGGGGTCGGCGGCGCGCGTGCGCGGCAGGACGGGCAGGTCGGGCGTGGTGAACAGGCGTCGAGCGGCGCCCACGTCCCGCGGGCGGTCGACCGTGAGGACCGCCGCCAGCGCGTCCGTGCCCGGGCGATACCAGAGCGCGGTCCAGCCGGCGCCGGCTGCGGGGTCGCCGCGCAGCACCACGTCGTCGTCCGCGCCGGGCTGGCCGAACAGCGTGAGCTCGTGGCCGAGCTGCGTCGAGAACACGTACGGCGCGCGGTCGGCACGCGCGGCGGTCGCGCCGGGGTGGAGCAGGTCGGCGACGAGCTCGGTGGGGTCGCGCAGCGCACCGTCCCAGTGACCGCCGGGGACCCAGCCGTGCCGACGTGAACGGCGCAGCGTCACGTCGCCCACCGCGCGCACGTGCCGCGGTGCGCCGAGCACCGCGAAGCCCTCGTCGACCCGCAGGGCGCCGTCGGGCTCGCGCGGCAGGCTCGCACCGAGCCACGCGGTCGCGGGCCGTGCGCCGACCGCGGCCAGCACGACGTCGGCCCGCAGGGTCGTGCCGTCGGCCAGGCGCACTCCAGCGCCGTCGACGGCGGCGACCTGACGTCCGGTGAGGAGCCGGACGCCGTGCTCGTCGTACCAGGGTGTCGTCAGCGCGCCGACCTCCGGCCCCAGCGCCGCGGCGAGCGGCGCGGGAGCCGCCTCCACGACCGTGACGTCCACGTCCGCGCGCGCCGCCACACCTGCGACCTCCGCCCCGATCCACCCCGCGCCCACGACGACGAGGCGGTCGCCCGGCCGCAGCGCTGCGCGCAGCTGCTCGGCGTCGGCAGCAGTGTGCAGCGTGCTCGCGCCGGTCCACCCGTCCGGCCGGTGGGCGTGCGCGCCGGTCGCGACCACGACCGCGTCGGCCGTCAGGTCGCCGTGATCGGTGTGCACGGTGACGCCCGCGCCGTGCACGACGAGGCCGCGCGCGGGCCGGTCGAGGTGCACCTCGTCGGCCAGCGCCGTGATGTCCGTGCCGACCTCGTCGGCGAGCCACGCGGGCGTCACGCGGTCGAGCAGGTGCTTGGACAGGGGAGGGCGGTCGTACGGCGGGACGCCCTCGGCGCCCAGGACGACGACGCGCCCGGTGTACCCCGCCTCGCGCAGCGCCGCGACGGTCTGCGTGGCGGCGAGCCCGGCGCCGGCGACGGCCACGGACTCCGGGACGGTGGTGGGCGGCGGTGGTCCGGAGGGCGTGGGGCTCACGCGGCAACGGTAGTCTCAGCGGTCGGGAGGCGGGATGGTTCACGAACGCGTGCACGGGCACGTGCACCGGAGCACGGCGCGGTCGTCGGAGCAGGGCCCGACGCTGCACGACCAGTCGACCCCACCCGCAGCCGCGCCCGCCGTCGCCCCGGGCGCACCCGGTCCGTGGGCACCGTTCGGGCCCGAGCAGCCGTCCGGCGGGGAGCCCGCCGTCGCCGAGCTCCCGGGCGGCGGAGCGGTTCCGCCCGTGGCCGAGGTACCGGCGGTCGAGCGACCGCTGGACCCGCGGGCCATCGCGCGGGCCTCGTTGCAGGCCTCCCGGAACGCGTCGCTGTGGTGGACCGGCGGCGGCGTCGTCGTCGCGTGCGTCGTCGCGCTCGTGGCGGGGACCGCGGCCGGCGCGTGGACCCTGTCCGCGATGCTCGCCGCCGCCGCCGGCGTGCGCGCCGTGCGGCCCGAGCCCGGCCCGGTCGCGCTGTCCGTGCGCTCGCGGGCCGTGGACGTCACGATCCTGTGCTTCCTGGCGATCGCGATCGCCGTGCTCGCCGCGCTGCTGCCGACGCCCGAGGTCTGAGCCGCACCACCCACGGGCTGGGTGCGACGTGCACAGCCTGCGACGACGAAGGGGCCCGGGACGATGCCCGGACCCCTTCGTGCACCTCGTCGCGCGTGCAGCACGCGCGTCAGCGGATCAGCGCGGACCCTCCACGACGACGACGTCCTCGTCCGTGACGTACACGTCGTCCTCCTCGAGCAGGTTGTCCTGGTCGACGGGCTCGGCGGCGAACGCGCGGTAGACGATGCCCGCGAGCGCGGCGCCGAGGAGCGGCGCGACCGCGAACACCCACAGCTGCTTCCAGGCCCACGACTCGGAGAAGATCGCCGCGGCGAACGAGCGCGCCGGGTTGAGCGAGCCGTTGGTCGCGGGGATCGTCACGAGCAGCAGGACGGCGAGCGCCACGCCGATCGCGACGGGCGCGAGGCCGCGGGGGGCGCGACGATCGGTCGCGCCGAGGATGACGCCGACGAAGACGGCGGTCGCGACGAGCTCGAGCACGAGGGCTGCGAACAGCGTGAACTCCGCGTTGCTCGCGCCGCCGGTGCCCGACACGACGAGCGCGTTGAGCGGCGAGTGCTCGCCGTAGCCGTTGGCGACGCCGGAGAACAGCTCGCGCACGCTCGACTTGCCGAGGGCTTCGGGAAGCGCCGACGGCACGGCGATGAAGATGACGGCCGCGCCGAGCGCACCGCCGACGAGCTGGGCGAGCCAGTAGGGCAGCACGTCCTTCCACGACGTACGGCCGGCCAGCGCGGCGCCGAGCGTCACGGCGGGGTTGAAGTGGCCTCCGGAGACGTGGCCCACGGCCGCGGCGGCCGCGAGGACCGCGAGGCCGAAGCCGAGCGCCACGCCGAGCGCACCGCCGCCGATCGAGCCGAGGGCCGCGTAGAGCGCGACCCCCAGGCCGACGAGGACGAGCACGAACGTGCCGAACGCCTCGGCGCCCAGCCGAGCGGGCAGGCTCGGGCCCTCGACGACGACGGAGCCGGCGGGGATGACGTACGCGTCGTAGTCGAGCTCGTCGGCGGCCGGCTGCCCGACGGGCGGGGCGGGCTCCGACTGCGCGGCGGGCGCCGCGACGCTCTCCTCGGCGGGCTCCACGGGGGTCGCCGGGGCGGGGGCCGCGGGAGCGGCGGGCGGGGCGGCCGCGGG
>NZ_LFKW01000116.1:56077-65573 GCF_001040865.1 Cellulomonas sp. A375-1
TGCCCTGCGGATCCGGCGTGCCGGCGGTGTTGTCCTGGGACATGGCGGTCCTGTCGGTGGGTTCGAGTGGTTCGCGGGCCAATATGCCAGTCCCAGCCGTGCAGCGCGGGTGCGATCACGCACCAAAATCGGTGACGACGGCGTCGGACGTGACCAGCCTCGCCCTGGATCGTCGGTCGAGATCTCTTGATGTCGAGTAATCTTGGGGCGGCCCAGTTCTCAGCAAGGAGTCCCGCATGGCGAAGATCAAGGTAGTCGGCCCGGTCGTCGAGCTCGACGGCGACGAGATGACGCGGATCATCTGGCAGTTCATCAAGGACCGCCTGATCCACCCGTACCTCGACATCGACCTGCGGTACTACGACCTGTCGATCGAGAACCGCGACGCGACCGACGACCAGGTGACGGTCGACGCGGCGCACGCGATCAAGGAGCACGGCGTCGGCGTCAAGTGCGCGACCATCACGCCCGACGAGGCGCGCGTCGAGGAGTTCGGCCTCAAGAAGATGTGGCTGTCGCCGAACGGCACGATCCGCAACATCCTCGGTGGCGTGGTCTTCCGCGAGCCGATCATCATCTCGAACATCCCGCGGCTGGTCCCGGGCTGGAACAAGCCGATCATCATCGGCCGTCACGCCCACGGCGACCAGTACAAGGCGACGAACTTCAAGGTCCCGGGCGCCGGCACGCTCACGCTGACCTTCACGCCGGCCGACGGCTCCGAGGAGATCAAGCAGACGGTCGTCACCTACCCCGAGGCGGGTGGCGTGGCGATGGGCATGTACAACTTCAACGAGTCGATCCGCGACTTCGCGCGCGCCTCGTTCGCGTACGGCCTGCAGCGCGGCTACCCGGTGTACCTGTCGACCAAGAACACGATCCTCAAGGCCTACGACGGCGCGTTCAAGGACATCTTCCAGGAGGTGTTCGACGCCGAGTTCAAGGCGGACTTCGACGCGGCCGGCCTGACGTACGAGCACCGCCTGATCGACGACATGGTCGCCGCCGCGATGAAGTGGGAGGGCGGCTACGTCTGGGCGTGCAAGAACTACGACGGTGACGTGCAGTCCGACACGGTCGCGCAGGGCTTCGGCTCGCTCGGCCTGATGACGTCGGTGCTCATGACGCCCGACGGCAAGACGGTCGAGGCCGAGGCGGCGCACGGCACGGTCACGCGGCACTACCGCCAGCACCAGGCGGGCAAGCCGACGTCGACCAACCCCATCGCGTCGATCTTCGCGTGGACCGGTGGGCTCAAGCACCGCGGCAAGCTGGACTCGACGCCCGAGGTCACGCAGTTCGCCGAGACGCTCGAGGACGTCGTCATCACGACCGTCGAGAGCGGCAAGATGACCAAGGACCTCGCGCTCCTGATCGGCCCGGACCAGCCGTGGCTCACCACGGAGGAGTTCCTGGCGGCGCTCGACGAGAACCTCGCGGCGCGCCTGGGCTGAGCCCCGCACCGACGTCGACGGCGTCCTCCCCAGCCAGGGGAGGGCGCCGTTCGTCGTCTCCGCAGGTCCGCGCGCTGCCCGCGACCTAGCGGGGCGACGCGGGCGCTCGTCGTCGTCGCCGGGCGGTTTCGGGTGGTTGGTCACGGGACGGGCACAACGCTCGCAAGGTCTTGCTGCAAGTTGCCGCAAGCCAGTACGTTGCCGCCAGTCCGTCGACGCCGCTGTCGCCGGAGCCCCGTGGGCGGTCGCCGCAGCGACCGTCCACGCGGGGAGCACCTCACCGCATGCCCGCGCCCTGCGCGGAGACGAAGGAGTCGCCGCATGTCCAGCGTCCTCGCGCGAGCCCGTCGCCCCCTGTCGGCGCTCACCGCCACGGCCCTCGCCCTCGCGGGCGCGGTCGTCGTCCAGCAGACCGCCGCCGCCGACGACGAGACGTCGTACACGCTCGTCGGCGACCTGCAGTCCGAGCTCGGCTGCCCGGCCGACTGGGACCCCACCTGCACGACGGGTGACCTCGCACCCGTCGACGGGCGCACGGGCCACTACGCCGCGACGGTGACGCTGCCCGGCGGCGAGTACGCGTTCAAGGTCGTCGCCGACCACGCCTGGGACACCGCGTACGGCTTCGCGGGCTCGAGCGACGCGGGGGCCGCGAACATCCCGCTCGTGCTCGCCGGCAGCACGCGCCTGCTGGTCGACTTCGACCTCGCGACCGGCCGCACGTCGCTCACGCCGCTGGACCTGCAGGACGACGCCGAGCAGGACGCGACGCCCGTCGCCCCCGTGCGTCAGCCGGGCTCGGGCGAGCAGCTCTACTTCGTCATGACCGACCGCTTCGCGAACGGCGACGAGGCGAACGACCAGGGCGGCGTGACGGGAGACCGCCTGACGACGGGCTTCGACCCGACGGACAAGGGGTTCTACCAAGGCGGGGACATCGCCGGGCTGCGCGGCAAGCTCGACTACATCAAGGGCCTGGGCACGACGGCCATCTGGCTGACGCCGTCGTTCACGAACAAGTACGTGCAGGGTGCGGGGACCGACGACGTCTCGGCCGGGTACCACGGGTACTGGGTCACGGACTTCACGTCGATCGACCCGCACTACGGGTCGAAGGCCGAGCTGGCGGAGCTCATCGACGACGCGCACGACCTGGGCATCGACGTCTACTTCGACATCATCGCGAACCACACCGCGGACGTGATCCAGTACGCGCAGGCGCCGCAGGCGGGCGCCGACCCGTACCCGTACGTCTCGCAGGCCGAGCGGCCCTACACCGACGCCGACGGCGAGGAGTTCGCGCTGTCCGACGTCGTCGGCACGACGTTCCCCGAGCTCGACGCCGCGACGTCGTTCCCGTACACGCCGGTCGTCAGCCCGGACGAGGCCCACGCCAAGGTCCCGGCCTGGCTCAACGACCCGACGCTCTACCACAACCGTGGGAGCTCGACCTATGCGGGGGAGTCCTCCACGCTCGGCGACTTCGGCGCGCTCGACGACCTCATGACGGAGAACCCCGTCGTCGTCGACGGCATGGCCGACATCTTCTCCGACTGGGTCGACTTCGGGATCGACGGCTTCCGGATCGACACCGTCAAGCACGTGAACATGGAGTTCTGGCAGTCCTGGACGCAGCAGGTCATGGACCACGCGCGCGCCACGGGCAAGGACGACTTCTTCATGTTCGGCGAGGTCTACGACGCCGACGCGACGAAGACGAGCCCGTACGTGCGCGAGACGCAGATGAGCTCGGTGCTCGACTTCGCGTTCCAGTCCGCCGCGTCGGGCTACGCGGGCGGCGGCTCGGCCAAGAGCCTGGCGGGCCTGTTCGCGTCCGACGACTACTACACGACCGCCGACTCGAGCGCGTACGCGCTGCCCACGTTCCTCGGCAACCACGACATGGGTCGCATCGGGTACTTCCTGCGCGGCAAGGACGCCGCCGTGCAGCGTGACGTGCTCGCGCACCAGATCATGTTCCTCACGCGCGGCCAGCCGGTCGTCTACTACGGCGACGAGCAGGGCTTCGTCGGCACCGGTGGCGACAAGGACGCCCGCCAGTCGCTGTTCGGCACGCAGGTCGACTCGTACGCCGAGCAGCCGCTGATCGACGGCACGACGCTCGGCACGGGCGACCACTACGGCACGGACGGCACGCTGTACGAGGCGATCGCCGAGCTCGGTGCGTTGCGCGCCGACCACCCCGCACTCGTCGACGGTGCGCAGGTCGAGCAGGCGGTCGCCGACGGCACGGGCGTGTACGCGTTCTCGCGCGTGGACCGCGACGAGCGCGTCGAGTACCTGGTCGCGGTGAACAACGCGACGACGACGAAGACCGCGACGTTCTCGCCGCTCAGCCCCGACGCGACGTTCGAGGCGCTGTACGGCGCGACGGGGACGGTCGTCGCGGACGGCGACGTGACGCTCTCCGTGCCGGCGCTGTCGGCCGTCGTGTACCGCGCGACGAGCACCCTGCCGGCACGCTCGAGCGCGATCGACGCGACCTTCGACGGGGATCCGGGCCTGCCGGTGACCCCGCTCGAGGAGCTCTCCGTGAGCCTCGACGAGGAGGCGTACGCCGAGACCACGTTCGCCTACCGCGTCGCGGGCGACGACGAGTGGACGACCCTGGGCACGTCCGACACGGGCACCCCGCGCGTCTTCCACACGACCGCGGGCCTCGCGGCCGGCGCGCTCGTCGAGTACCGCGCGGTCGTCGCCGACGCGAGCGGCCACGAGTCGGTCGCCACGACGTTCGCGACCGTGGGCGAGGGGTACGGCCCGGGCACGCCCGTGGTCGCGGACGCCGAGAGCATCGTGACCATCCCCGGCGAGCACAACTCGGAGATGGGGTGCGCGGCCGACTGGCAGCCCACCTGCACCGCGGCCGAGCTCACGCTCCAGGCCGACGGCCGCTGGTCGGGCACGTTCACGCTGCCCGCCGGCACGTACCAGTACAAGGCCGCGATCGGCGCGGCGTACTACGAGGCGCAGGGCGCTCAGAACGGCGCCTGGCACGAGAACTACGGCGAGGACGGGATCAAGAACTCGCCGAGCGGCAACCTCACCTACACGGTGACCGACCCGGACCGCCCGGTGACGTTCTGGTACGACCCGTCGACGCACCGCGTGACCAACGACGCCGCGGGTGCGGTCTACACGGTCGCGGGCGACTTCCAGTCCGAGCTGGGCTGCGCCGCCGACTGGAGCAGCACGTGCCTGACGGCCCTGCTCGCCGACCCCGACGGGGACGGCGTGTGGACCTACACGACCTCGGCGATCCCGGCGGGCAGCTACGAGGCCAAGGCGATCAAGGGCTTCGACTGGGCGACGAGCTACGGCACGGCCGCCGGCGGCAACGTCGCGTTCTCGGTGACCGCCGAGACGCCGACCGCCACGTTCAGCCTCGACACGGCGACCGGCGTGCTGAGCATCGCCGCGGGTACGCCCGAGGAGCCGGGTGAGCTCCTGGTCACCGTGCCCGGGAGCCACAACTCGGAGATGGGCTGCCCCGGCGACTGGGCACCCGACTGCCCGCAGGCGGCCCTCACGCTGCGCCCGGGCGGGGTCTACGCGGGGACGTTCTCGCTCCCGGCCGGCGACTACGAGTACAAGGTCGCGATCGGCGGCTCATGGGCCGAGAACTACGGGGTCGGTGGCGTGCGGGACGGCGCGAACGCCGCGTACTCGCTGACCGCGACGACCGACGTGACGTTCGTCTACGACCCTGTCAGCCACCTGTTCACCTCGAGCGCGCAGGGCCCGCTGTTCACGCTGGCCGGCGACTTCCAGTCCGAGCTCGGCTGCCCGGGCGACTGGCAGCCGGAGTGCCTCGCGGCGCTGCTCCAGGACGCCGACGGGGACGGGACGTACGAGTTCACGACGACGAGCCTGCCGACCGGCTCCTACCAGGTGAAGGTCACCCAGGACCTGTCCTGGACCCTCAACTGGGGCGCCGGCGGCGTGCCGGGCGGCGACAACATCGCGTTCTCGGCCACCGAGGGCAAGCAGGTGCAGTTCTCGTTCGACTCGGCGACGAAGGTGCTCACCGTGACCGTCCAGGACCCGCCCCTGCCGGGGACGGGACAGGCCCGCGCGCACTGGGTGAGCGCCGACACGCTCGCCTGGCCGCGCGACCTGGTGGACGCCGACCCGGCCGGCCTGACGTTCTCGCTGCACGAGTCGCCGTCGGGCGGTCTCGAGCTCGTCGACGGCGAGGTCACGGGCGGCATCACCGTGCCGCTGACCTACGACCCGGCGGGCCTGCCGGCGGACGTCACGACGACGTTCCCCGCGCTGGCCGGCTACGCCGCGCTGCGCGTCGGCCCCGCGGACGCCGCCGCGCTCCTGAAGGGCGAGCTGCGGGTCCTGGCCGCGTCCGACACCGGCCCGGTCGCCTTCACCGGGGTGCAGATCCCGGGCGTCGTCGACGACCTGTACGCCGACGCGGCGCAGGATGCCGAGCTGGGCGTCACGTGGGACGGCGACGTCCCGTCGTTCGCGCTGTGGGCGCCCACCGCCCAGGACGTGGACCTGCTGCTCTGGACCGGTGCGACGTCGGGCACGCCGCAGCGCGTCCAGGCCGAGCGCGGCACGGACGGCGTGTGGCGCGTCACGGGCGAGGCCGGCTGGACGGGCGCCGCCTACCGGTACGCGGTCACCGTGTACGCGCCTTCGACCCGCACGGTCGTCGAGAACGCCGTGACGGACCCGTACTCGGTCGCGCTCACGACGAACTCGACCCACTCGGTCGTCGTCGACCTGTCCGACCCGAGCACGCAGCCCGCCCTGTGGGCGGACACGCCCGCGCCCGTGGTCGAGCAGGACGTCGACCGGGCGATCTACGAGCTGCACGTGCGGGACTTCTCGATCGAGGACGAGACCGTCCCGGCCGACGAGCGCGGCACCTACCTGGCGTTCGCGCGCGACAGCGCGGGCATGCGGCACCTCGCCCAGCTCGCCGCGGCGGGCCTGGACACCGTCCACCTGCTGCCGACCTTCGACATCGCGACCATCCAGGAGGACCGCACCCAGCAGGCCGAGCCCGACTGCGACCTCGAGTCGTACGGGCCCGCGGCGACCGAGCAGCAGGCGTGCGTGGGTGCGGTCGCGGACGCCGACGGCTTCAACTGGGGCTACGACCCGTTCCACTACCAGGCGCCCGAGGGCTCGTACGCCGTCAACCCGGACGGCGCGGCGCGCGTGGGTGAGTTCCGCACGATGGTCGGGGCGCTGCACGCGACCGGGCTGCAGGTCGTGCTCGACGAGGTCTACAACCACACGTCGGCGGCGGGCCAGGCGGACACCTCGGTGCTCGACAAGGTCGTGCCCGGGTACTACCACCGCCTCGACGCGGCCGGGAACGTCCAGACGAGCACGTGCTGCTCGAACGTCGCGACCGAGCACGCGCTCGCGGGCAAGCTCATGGTCGACTCCGTGGTCCTGTGGGCCAAGGAGTACAAGGTCGACGGCTTCCGGTTCGACCTGATGGGCCACCACTCGGTGGCCAACATGCAGGCGGTCCGCGACGCGCTCGACGAGCTGACCCTCGCCGACGACGGCGTCGACGGGTCTGCGATCTACCTGTACGGCGAGGGCTGGAACTTCGGCGAGGTCGCCGACGACGCCCTGTTCGAGCAGGCGCGGCAGGGCAACCTCGGCGGGACGGGCATCGGCACGTTCTCCGACCGGCTGCGCGACGCCGTGCGCGGCGGCGGGCCGTTCGACGAGGACCCGCGCGTGCAGGGCTTCGGCTCGGGCCAGTACACCGACCCGAACGGCGCCGCGGTCAACGGTGACGAGGCGGCTCAGCTCGCCTCGATCCGGCATCAGGGCGACCTGGTGCGGCTCGGCCTGGCGGGCAACCTCAAGGACTACGCGTTCCGGACGAGCGACGGGACCGTGCGCAAGGGCAGCGAGATCGACTACAACGGCCAGCCGGCCGGGTACGCGACCGAGCCCGACGAGGTCGTCACGTACGTCGACGCGCACGACAACGAGACGCTGTGGGACTCGCTCACGATGAAGCTCCCGCAGGCGACCTCGATGGACGACCGCATCCGGATGAACACGCTGTCGCTCGCGACGACCGCGCTCGCGCAGACCCCGTCCTTCTGGCACGCCGGGGCGGACCTGCTGCGCAGCAAGTCGCTCGACCGCAACAGCTACAACTCGGGCGACTGGTTCAACGCGATCGACTGGACCGGGCAGGACAACGGCTTCGGCCACGGTCTGCCGCCGGCCGCCGACAACCAGGCGAAGTGGCCGTACCAGACGCCGCTGCTGCAGGACGCGACGCTCAAGCCGTCGGCCGACGAGGTCGCGACGGCCGGCGCCCAGGCGCTCGACCTGCTGCGGCTGCGCTCGTCGACCCGGCTGCTGCGCCTCGGCACGGCGGACGCGATCGAGCAGAAGGTCACGTTCCCCGGCAGCGGTCCGGACGCCACGCCCGGCGTGATCGTCATGCAGGTCGACGACACGGAAGGCGCGGACGTGGACCCCGCGCTCGACGGTCTGCTCGTCGTCTTCAACGCGGGGCCGACCGCGACCACGCAGGTCGTCGACGGTCTCGTCGGACGGGGTTACGCACTCTCGCCGGTCCAGGCTGAGGGCGCCGACGCCGTCGTGAAGGCGACCACGTGGGACGAGGCCACCGGGACCGTCACGGTGCCGGCGCGCACGGTCGCGGTGCTGGTCGAGGAGCAGGAGGGCACCGAGCCCACACCCACCCCGACCCCGACCGCGACCCCGACCCCGACCGCCACCCCGACGCCCACGCCGACGGGCACCGCGACCCCGACGCCGAAGCCCACGAAGACGGCCAAGCCGACGCCCACGCCCAAGCCGACGAAGACGGCCCGGCCGACCCCGCCGCCGAAGCCGACGCCCTCGGCCACGCCGAAGCCGCCGAAGCCGACGCACACGGCCAAGCCGAAGCCGCCGAAGCCGACTCATTCCGCCAAGCCGAAGCCGCACCCGCGCCCGCACGTCGAGCTGTCGGCGGACGCGGCGCGCCGCGGCAGCGCGGTCGACGTGCGCGGTGCGGGGTTCCAGCCCGGCGAGCAGGTCCAGGTGTGGCTGCACTCGACGCCCATGCTCCTGCTGGGCGTGACGGCTTCGTCGGACGGTGAGGTCGACGCCGCGGTGACCATCCCGGCGGCGACACCCGTCGGTGACCACACGCTCGAGGTGCGCGGCCTGGCCTCCGGGGTCAGCGGCGGCACACCGCTGCAGGTCGTCGAGGCCGACGCGACGCTCGAGGTCACCGGGTCGGACGCGGGCGCTCTGGCGGCGCTGGGAGCCGTCGCGCTGGCCGCGGGGCTGGTGCTCCTGCTGCTGGTCCGCCGTGGCCGCAGGCTCGGGGAGGAGTGACGCGCGAGGCGTGACCGGCGCGCGA
This sequence comes from Cellulomonas sp. A375-1, assembly GCF_001040865.1. Classification (NCBI taxonomy): domain Bacteria; kingdom Bacillati; phylum Actinomycetota; class Actinomycetes; order Micrococcales; family Cellulomonadaceae; genus Cellulomonas; species Cellulomonas sp. A375-1. The sequence goes on from NZ_LFKW01000116.1 coordinate 64,928, forward strand.
CGAGCGCACGGACGACGCAGGGGCCCGGCCGGTGGGCCGGGCCCCTGCGTCGGTGGGGCTCGCGGGTCTAGGTCGTCGCGCTGAGGCTGGTCAGCCGCACGTCACGCCGTTGAGCGAGAACGACGAGGGTGCCGCGGCCGAGCCCGTGTGGCTCGCGTTGAAGCCGACCTGCACGCTGCCGCCGGGTGGGATCTGCCCGTTCCACGCCGCGTTCGTCAGCGTGACGGCCTGACCGGACGCGCTGAGGGTCGAGCTCCAGTGCTGCGTGATCGCCTGTCCGGGGGGCAACGTGAACCGCAGGTTCCAGCCGTCGATCGTCGCCGATCCCGCGTTGGTGATCGTCACGTTCGCGGTGAAGCCCGTGGGCCAGGAGTTCACCTGGTAGCCGATCCGGCAGCCGCTCGGGACGGTCGTCGTGGGCGTCGGGCTGGGCGTCGCGCTGACCGTGGGCGACGGCGTCGGGCTCGGTGTGGGCGAGCTCGTCGGGGTCGGGGTCGGGGTGGGTGTCGGGGTCGCAGTGGGCGTCGGCGTCGGGGTGGGCGTCGGCGCAGGGCCGTCGAGGCCGAAGAAGTGGATCGCCGCGGCCGCGTCGACCGGCAGGTTGTGCCCCGTGTTCGCGAGGCTGTTGGCCTCGACGGGCGCCTGG